>PNND01000012.1 GCA_013824045.1 Rhodobacter sp.
ATCCCCGAGGGGGTGGCGGAAGATGCGCCGCTGTTGATCGTGCCGGATGTGCTGCGCGCGCTGGAGGATCTGGGCCGCGCGGCGCGGGCGCGGACGCGTGCCAAGGTGGTGGGGATCACCGGATCGGTGGGTAAGACATCGACCAAGGAGATGCTGCGCGCCATTCTGGGCGGGCAGGGCCGGGTGCATGCGGCGGAGGCCAGTTACAACAACCATTGGGGTGTGCCGCTGACGCTGGCGCGGATGCCGGAGGAGACGGAATTCGCAGTGATCGAGATCGGGATGAACCATCCCGGCGAGATCGCGCCCTTGGCGCGGATGGCGGATCTGGATGTTGCGATGATCACCACAGTGGCGCCCGCGCATCTGGAGGCCTTTGAGAGCATCGAGGGGATCGCGCAGGAGAAGGCGTCGATTCTGGATGGATTGCGGCCCGGTGGGGTGGCGGTGCTGAACGCGGATATCGCGACGGCCCCGATCCTGCGCGCCAAGGCGGCGGCGGTGGGGGCGAAGGCGGTGACCTTCGGGGCGGCGGCGGATGCGGATTGGCGCATCCTGTCGGTCGAGATTGCGGGCGAGACGACGGTGGTGCGGGCAACGCGGCGCGGCGAGGCGCTGCTGTTCAAGGTCCGCTCGCCGGGGCGGCATTTCGCGGCCAATGCGACCGGCGCGTTGGCGGTGGCCGAGGCGATGGGCTGCGATCCGGCGATCACGGCGTGTGACATCGGGCAATGGTCGCCGCCCATGGGGCGCGGCACGCGCGAGCGGATCGTGATGGATGCGCTGGACGAGACCGGGTTCGACCTGATCGACGATGCCTTCAACGCCAATCCCGCCAGCATGGCGGCGGCGCTGGATGTGCTGATTGCCGCCGTGCCGGAGAACGGGATCGGACGGCTGGCGGCAGGGCGGCGGATTGCCGTGCTGGGCGATATGCTGGAACTGGGGCCGACGGAAGGCGACTTGCACGCGGCCATTGCGCGCCATCCGGGGCTTGAGGCGGTATCGGTGATCCATTGCGTAGGCCCGAGGATGCGGGCGCTGTGGCAGGTGTTGCCGCGCGGGCAGCGGGGAACATGGTCCGAGACGGCGGCGGAACTGGCCGCGCGGGCGCGCAGCATCATTGATGCCGGGGATATCGTGCTGGTGAAGGGATCAAAGGGATCCAAGGTCAGTCTGGTCGTTGACGGCTTGCGGAAACTGGGGCAGGCGGTGTCGCCAAAGAACACGGGGACTGAGTGATATGTTCTATTGGCTGACGGCCTTTTCGGACGGGGGGGATTTCTTCAACCTCTTCCGCTATCAGACGGTGCGGGCGGGGGGCGCGTTCCTGACGGCGCTGGTGTTCGGCTTCGTTTTTGGGCGGCCGCTGATCGATCTGTTGCGGCGCAAGCAGAAGAAGGGCCAGCCGATCCGCGATGACGGCCCGCAGAGCCATTTCGCCAAGGCGGGGACGCCCACGATGGGCGGCCTTCTGATCCTGTCGGCGCTGATGGTGTCGACGCTGCTTTGGGCGCGGTGGGACAACCCCTATGTCTGGATCGTTCTGCTGGTGACGCTGGCCTTTGGCCTGATCGGCTTTGCCGATGACTATGCCAAGGTGACCAAGCAGAACACCAAGGGCGTGCCGGGGCGGGTGCGGTTCGGGGCGGGGCTGCTGATCGCGGCACTGGCCACCTATGCGGCGGCGAGCTTTCATCCGGCGCCCTTGACCAATCAGCTGGCATTCCCGTTCTTCAAGGACCTGCTCTTGAACATGTGGCTGTTCTTCATCCCCTTTGGCATGGTGGTGATCGTGGGGGCGGCCAATGCGGTGAACCTGACCGATGGTCTGGATGGGCTGGCCATCATGCCGGTGATGATCGCGGCGGGCACCTTTGGCGTGATCGCCTATGTGGTGGGGAATGCCAATTACACCGAGTATCTGGGTGTGCATTTCGTGCCCGGCACCGGGGAATTGCTGATCTTTTGCGCGGCGCTGTTCGGCGGCGGGATGGGGTTCTTATGGTACAACGCGCCGCCGGCAGCGGTGTTCATGGGCGATACCGGATCGCTGGCGCTGGGCGGGGCCTTGGGTGCGATTGCCGTCTGCACCAAGCATGAGATCGTGCTGGCCATCGTGGGCGGGCTTTTCGTGGTGGAGGCGCTGAGCGTGATCATCCAGGTCGCCTATTTCAAGGCGACGGGCAAGCGCGTGTTCCTGATGGCCCCGATCCACCATCATTTCGAGAAGAAGGGCTGGGCCGAGCCGCAGATCGTGATCCGGTTCTGGATCATTTCGCTGATATTGGCGCTGGTGGGGCTGGCGACGCTGAAGGTGAGATAGGGAACGATTTTGTCTCGCGAAAAATCAGGGGGCGGTCCGGTGGGGACCGCCCCTTTTGCGTTGGATCAGCGGCGCGAGGGCAGGAAATCCGGGCGCATGCGGGCGAGGCTGTGGGTGATGAGACCCGTCAGTGCGACCTTGATCAGGTCACCCGGCAAGTAGGGTGTGATCAGCAGCGCAGCCTCGGGCAGGGTTTTGTCCAGCATCAGCGCCATGCCGGGGATGCCGAAGGCGTACAGGGTAAGGACGCCCCCGACAAAAGCGCCCAGCCCGGCAGCAAGGCCGATGGGCGCGCGGCTGCGTTCGACGATCAGGCCAGCGACGAAGGCGGCGATGGGAAAGCCGATCAGGAAACCGACGGTGGGCGAGGCGAAGACCCCAAGACCGCCGCGCCCGCCGGACAGGAGTGGAAGGCCGATCGCGACCAGAAGCAGGAACAGAAGCACCGCGAGCGCGCCGCGCTTGGCCCCCAGCACGGTGCCGCAAAGCATGATGCCAAGGCTTTGCGCGGTGATCGGCACGCCTGTGGCCAGCGTGATCTGCGGCACGAAGCCCAGCACCGCGATCAGGGCCGCGAAGAGGGCGATGTGGGACAGGCTGCGTTCCATGGGCGTCTCCTTGTGGGTGGCGCGCATCTAGCCTGTGCCGCCCCGTGCCCGCAAGGCCTCGGCCACCTGATCGGCATCGTCGAGGGTGGCCAGCGTGGCGGGGGTCAGGATGCGCCAGCCCGGGCGGCGGGGGGAGCGGGCGCGCCATGCCTCGGCAATGCGGGTGAGGCGGTCGGAGAGGACGGGCAGGAAGCGGATGGTCAGCGCGATGGCCAGCGCGAGGGTGCGCGGCGGCAGGCCGAGGCGGGCGAGAGGGGCGGCGAGGCGTTCGATCACAGTGATCATGTCGGAAAGGCGGGTGGTCATCGTGACGAGGTTGGCGGCAGCGACAGCGGCAGTCAGGCGCAGAAGGACGATTGCGCCACCGCGCGCGTCTTGGGTCCAGAGGTGCCAGAGCACAAGGACGAGTGCAAAGGGCCAGAGCGGGCGCAGAAGGCACAGGGCATGGGCGGCGAAGGGCCAGCCGCCCGGCAGGTGCAGCGCCGCGATGGCCACAAGGGCGAGGGCGAGGGCGGTGGGGCTGTCCAGTTGAAAGAGCAGGAAAGTGAACACCGCCAGTGCCGCGAGTTTTCCCCCGGCGGGCAGCCGGTGGAAGGGAGTTTGCACGGGCGAGGTGAGGGCGAGCATGGGCGGGGGCCTATGATGGGGCGGTTGTGATGCGGCGGTCAGGTCGGCAGGGCGGTATCGTGGTCGTCGCGGGCGATACTGTCCATCGCGGCCGTGAAGGCGGGAAGGACGGCGTCAGGCGGGCCGTCCTGCAGGATGCGCCCGTCGTCGAGCCAGAGGATGCGGTCGGCCCCCGACAGGCTGGCGGGATCATGGGTCACGGTGATCAGCCGTTGCGGCAGGGCGGCAAGGCGGCGGGTCAGGCGGGATTGTGCGGGCAGGTCAAGCCCGGCGAAGGGTTCATCGAGCAGGATCGTGGCGGGTGCCATCATCAGCACCGCCTGCAGGCAGAGCCAGTGCCGCTGCCCCTGGCTGAGGGTGGCGGTGGAGGCGGTCGCCCAATGCGCGCGGCCCTCGTTTGCAAGCACGGCGCGGGCGGCGGCGCGGGCGGCGGTGTCGGTCTGGCCCTGCTGGCGCAGGCCGAAGGCAAGCTCTTCCTCCACCGTCGGGAAAAGGATCTGGTGATCGGGGTTCTGGAACAGGATGCCGAGGCGCGACAGCATTGCCTTGCGGTCGCGGGCGGGGTCGATCCCGTCAAGCGTGAGGGTGCCTTGCGTGGGCGAGATCAGGCCTGCGAGCAGGCGCAGGAGGGTTGTCTTGCCCGATCCGTTGCGGCCGAGGATGCCGATGCGCGGTTCGGACAGGGAGAGCGTGAGGTCAGACAGCACCGGTTTGCCGCCCAGTTGGACGGAAACGTTGGTCAGTCGGAAACCGGTGGAGGGGAAGGGAGCGCTCATGCTCGTGGCTTAGCGCAATGAAGAGGGCCATTCCAGTTGGAACGGCCCTGTCCTTCATCTTGGCAAAAATACCCAACTCCCCGCTTTCCGCAGGCGTTCCGGCCCAAAACTAGACCCGAAAGTCAGGCCTGACGGGCTGCGGCGACAGACTCTTCCAGAATATCCATCGCTTCGGCGAAATGGGCGTCGGGGATGGTGATGGGGGCGAGGAAGCGCACCACATTGCCATAGACACCGCAGGTGAGCAGGATCAGGCCGCGCTTGAGCGCCTCCATCCGGACCCGCCCGGTGAAGCCGGCATCGGGTTCCTTGGTGCCAGGGTTGGCGAATTCCACGGCCACCATGAAGCCCGGACCGCGGATATCGCTGATTTCCGGGGTGGTGGAGCGGATCGCTTCCAGCCGCTGCTTGAGCCGCGAGCCAAGCTCATTGGCGCGGGCGCAGAGCTGTTCTTCCTCGATCACATCCAGCACGGCGTGCGAGGCGGCGATGCCGAGCGGGTTGCCGGCATAGGTGCCGCCAAGGCCGCCGGGGTTGGCGGCATCCATCAGCTCGGCCTTGCCGGTGACGGCGGCAAGGGGAAGGCCACCCGCAAGGCCCTTGGCCATGGTGGTGAGGTCGGCCGCGACGCCGTGCATTTCCATGGCAAAGAGGTTGCCGGTGCGGGCGAAGCCGGTTTGCACCTCATCCGCGATCATGACGATGCCGTGCTTGTCACACAGCGCGCGGATGGCGCGGACGAGGTCGGTGGGGGCTTCATAGAAGCCGCCTTCGCCCTGGACCGGTTCGAAGACGATGGCCGCGACGCGGGCTGGATCGAGATCGGCCTTGAACAGCTTTTCGATGCCTTTCATCGAATCCTCGGTCGACACGCCATGCGGGCCCATCGGGAAGGGGACGTGGAAGACATCGGGCATCATGGCGCCGAAGCCCTTTTTATAGGGTTCGACCTTGCCGGTCAGCGACATGCCCATGAAAGTGCGGCCGTGGAAGCCGCCGCCGAAGGCGATCACCGCGTTGCGGCCGGTGGCGATGCGGGCGATCTTGACCGCATTTTCGCAGGCCTCGGCCCCGGTGGTGACGAAGATGGTCTTCTTCGCGAAATTGCCCGGAACGGCGGCGTTCAGCCGTTCGGCGAGGTGGATGTAATTCTCGTAAGGCAGGACCTGATGGCAGGTATGGGTGAACTTGGCCATCTGGGCGGTCACAGCGGCCATGACCTTCGGGTGGCAATGGCCGGTGTTGACGACGGCGATGCCGGCGGCGAAGTCGATGTAGCGGTTGCCTTCAATATCCCAGATTTCCGCGTTCAGGGCGCGGTCGGCATAGATTTGGGTCATCATCCCGACGCCGCGGGAAATGGCTTGATCCCGGCGAAGGGCGACTTCGGCATTCTGCATGATTGGGCTCCATCCTGCGGGGTCCGGCGCGGACCTGTATTAGGCGCTATTTGATCAAACTTTCGCGCGGGCTTCAATGACGAAGGCGACGCAGGGGAGGTGGATTCCGCCGGGTTTGGGGGCGGGGATTCATCCAAGCTTAAGGAATCGGCGGCATGGTTCGGGAAAGGGCAGCAGAAGGCGGGCCAGATGCGGGATTTCCAGGACGATGATCCGGTGGATCGGCTGCGGCTGATCCGGTCGCGGCGGGTGGGGGCGGTGACCTATCACCGGCTGGTGGCGGAACATGGATCGGTGCGGGCGGCGCTGGCCGCGCTGCCCGATGTGGCGCGTGCGGCGGGGGTGGCTGATTATGCGCCCTGCCCGGTGGAAGTGGCGCGCCATGAGATGGCGCAGGCGCGGCTGGCGGGGGCGGTGATGCTGATCCCCGGGGGGGCGGGCTATCCGGCGGGGCTGGAGGAAATGCCGGATGCACCGCCCATCCTGTGGGCGCGGGGCGATGTGGCGTGGCTTTCGCGGCCCTTGGTGGCGATGGTGGGCGCGCGGAATGCGTCTTCGCTGGGCGTGCGGATGGCGCGGCGGCTGTCGGCGGCCTTGGGAGAGGCGGGGCATGTCGTCGTGTCGGGTTTGGCGCGGGGGATCGACACCGAGGCGCATCTGGCCGCGCTGGCCACCGGGACGGTGGCGGTGATGGCAGGCGGGGTGGATGTGATCTATCCCGAAGAGAATGCGGGATTGGCCGCGCGCATCGCCGAGGCGGGATGCGTGGTGTCTGAACAGCCGATGGGGATGGCCCCGCAAGCGCGGCATTTTCCGCTGCGCAACCGGATCATCGCCGGGATGGCGCGGGCCGTGGTGGTGGTGGAGGCGGCGGCGCGGTCCGGCAGCCTGATCACCGCGCGGGATGCGCTGGATCTGGGGCGCGAGGTGCTGGCCGTGCCGGGGCATCCGTTCGATGCGCGGGCGGCGGGGTGTAACATGCTGATCCGCGACGGGGCGGTTCTTGTGCG
>PNND01000456.1 GCA_013824045.1 Rhodobacter sp.
CCACCCACGCCCCCAGCACCTACAAGATCCCCGCCTGTTCCGACCGCCCGCGCATATTCAACGTGGCCCTCTGGGGCCGCCCCAACCCCGAGAACTCGGTGGGCAAATCCAAGGCCGTGGGCGAGCCGCCCTTCATGCTTGGCATCTCGGCGCTTTATGCGCTGTCGGATGCGGTGGCCGCCTGCGGGGATGGGTCAGTGTACCCCGCGCTGGATGCGCCTGCCACGGCGGAACGGGTGCTGGCCGCGGTAAATCGGGTGTGCGGAAATGGGTAATCGCTTGGTCCCGGGAAAGCGGAATTTGAACGCAAATTCCGCGCCGAAAACTGCGCACAGTTTTCGTCACGATTTCTGCGTGCAGAAATCGTTCTCTGGGGGCGGCGATGTTTGACCTGCCCGCACTGCAACAGGCCATCGCGGCCCATGGCACCGTCGCCCGGGTGGTCATCGCCGCGCATGACGGGTCCAGCCCACGTGAGGTGGGTGCGGCGATGCTCGTTTGGGCGCAGGGCCAGTCGGGCACCATCGGTGGGGGCGCGCTGGAGCATGAGGCCACCCGCTCGGCCCGTGCCATGCTGGCCGACGGCGGCACCCGGCTGGACCGCACGCCGCTCGGGCCAAAGCTCGGGCAATGCTGCGGCGGGGCTGTGACTGTGCTAACCGAAGTGTTCGATGCCAGCACACTTCCCCTGCGAGAGGCGGGCGTGATCGCACGCAGCACCGATGGCCGCGCCATGCCGCTGGCCGTCAAGCGCATCCTCGCCCGGGCGCGGGGAGAGGGGGTCGCCCCCCGTGCATCCCTGATCCAGGGCTGGATGGTGGAACCCTTCGCCCGCCCGGATCGGCATCTCTGGATCTGGGGGGCAGGGCATGTCGGGCGGGCGCTGGTGTCGGTCATGGCTCCCTTGCCGGGGCTTGCGATCACCTGGGTCGATGTGGCCGAAAGCCGCTTCCCTGACGACATACCCCCCAATGTCACATGCCGCGCCGCGCCGGATGCCGCAGGGTTGGTGACAGACGCGCCCCTGCAGGCCGAACATCTGATCCTGACCTTTTCCCACGCGCTGGATCTGGAGCTTTGCCACCGCCTGCTGGGCCACGGCTTTGCCCGTTGCGGTTTGATCGGATCCGCCACGAAATGGGCGCGCTTCCGATCACGCCTTGCGGCCTTGGGCCACAACCCGGCCAGTATCGGCAGGATCGACTGCCCCATCGGCGACCCCAGCCTTGGCAAGCACCCGCAGGCCATCGCCGTAGGCGTCGCCGCCGCCTTTCTTTTGAACAGAAAAACAAACGCGTCACGACAGGAGAACGCGGGATGACAGGGTCAAGCAAAGAACTGCTCGCCGTAGAGGGCGTCACCAAGGCCTATCCCGGCGTTGTGGCCAACAGCGATGTGTCCTTCAGCATTGCCGAGGGCGAGGTGCATGCGCTTCTGGGTGAAAACGGCGCGGGCAAGTCGACCTTGGTCAAGATGATCTATGGCCTTGTGAAACCCGACAGCGGCCAGATGCGCTTTCGCGGCCAGCCCTATCACCCAACCGAACCCAAGGCCGCCCGTGCCAGCGGCGTTGCGATGGTGTTTCAGCATTTCAGCCTGTTCGAGGCGCTGAGCGTTGCCGAAAACGTGGCGCTGGGCATGGAAAACCCGCCCCCGATGCGCGAACTGGCAGGCCGCATCAAATCGGTGAGCGAGGCTTATGGTCTGCCGCTCGATCCCGGCCGGATGGTGGGCGATCTGTCGGCCGGCGAACGCCAGAGGGTGGAGATCATCCGCTGCCTGCTGCAGAACCCCAAACTCCTGATCATGGATGAACCGACCAGCGTTCTGACCCCGCAAGAGGTGGACATCCTGTTCACCACCCTGCGCAAGCTGGCCTCCGAGGGTACCGCGATCCTGTACATCAGTCACAAGCTTGAGGAAATCCGCGCCCTGTGTAACGAAGCCACGATCCTGCGGCGCGGCAAGGTGGTGGCGACCTGCACACCGCGTGACCGGTCGGCGCGCGAGATGGCCGAACTGATGGTGGGCGCGACGCTCACGCCGCCCGCCCGCGCAGCCCTGCCCAGGGGCGATACCGCGCTAGAGGTGACGGGGCTTTCGGTGAACTCACCCATCCCCTTTGGCATGAGCCTCAAGGACGTGAATTTCCGCGTGGCGCGGGGCGAAGTGCTGGGCATCGCGGGGGTGGCCGGGAACGGGCAGGATGAATTGCTGCTGGCCCTGTCGGGCGAGTTGCGCACCGATCCGGGGGCGGTGAAAATCGATGGCAAGCCGATGGGGGCCACCGGCCCCAATGCGCGGCGCGCGGCGGGCCTTGTCGCCGCGCCTGAGGAACGGCTGGGCCATGCCGCCGCCCCGGACATGAGCCTTGTGGAAAACGCGCTGTTGTCGGGCGTGGTCCGCAAGGCGCTGGTCAAGAACGGCTTTATCGACTGGGCCGCCACCGGGCGCTTCGCGGCGGAAATCGTCAAGGATTTCGATGTCCGCACGCCAGGAACGCATGTGGCGGCGCGGGCCCTGTCGGGCGGGAACCTGCAGAAATTCGTGGTCGGACGGGAACTGTCGCAATCGCCCGCCGTCATCGTGATCAACCAGCCCACCTGGGGTGTCGATGCCGCAGCGGCGGCATCGATCCGGCAGGCGATCCTTGACCGCGCGGCGGAAGGGGCCGCCGTGGTGGTGATCAGCCAGGATCTGGATGAACTGCTCGAAATCGCCGACAACTTCGCAGCGCTGAACACCGGGCGGCTGACCAAGCCGCGCCCTGTGGAGGGGCTGACGATCGATGAGATCGGCCTGATGATGGGCGGCGCGCATGGGATGGAGGTGGCGCATGTTGGCCATTGATCCGCGGTCCCTTGCCCGCAAAGGGGGCGGTCGCTGCCTGCGGCAGGTCGACCGCCCAAGCCAGAACGCAACCGGGAGACTGTCGTGGTAAGACTTGAAAAACGTCCCTCTCCCAGCGCCTTCTGGCTATGGGCCACGCCGGTTCTGGCGGTGATCCTGACCATGATCGCAGGCGGCATCATGTTCGCCATTCTGGGCAAGAACCCGTTCGAGGCGATCCGCACCATCTTTTGGGACCCGCTGTTCAACGAACAATTCGCCTCCTATTCGCGGCCGCAGCTTCTGGTGAAGGCGGGGCCGCTGATCCTGATCGCGGTGGGGCTGTCGCTGGGCTTCCGCGCGGGCATCTGGAACATCGGGGCCGAGGGGCAATACATCATGGGCGCCATCTTTGGCGCGGCGGTGGGGCTGGCGCTTTATCCGATAGAGACACGCTGGGTGTTTCCCATGATGGTGGCGGCAGGTATCTTTGGCGGCTGGCTCTGGGCGATGATCCCCGCAATCCTGAAGACGCGCTTCAATACCAATGAAATCCTCGTCTCGCTGTTGCTGGTCTATGTGGCGCAGAACATCCTCGCGTCGATGTCCATCGGCCTGCTCAGGAACCCCGAAGGCGGCGGCTTTCCGGGCAGCCGCAACCTGAGCCAGATCCCCGCCATGGCCAATCCGGAACTGATCCCCGGCACCGGCCTGCATTGGGGGGTCATCCTCGCCTTCGTCGTGGTGATCGCAGCTTACATTCTGCTGCAACGGCATATCCTCGGCTATCACATCAAGCTGGCCGGTCAGGCCCCCAAGGCCGCGCGCTTTGCCGGGGTCAGCCCGAACCGGCTGGTGCTGCTGTGCATGGGCCTGTCGGGCGCACTGGCCGGGATGGCGGGGCTGTTCGAAGTGACAGGCCCCTCCGGCCAGATCAGCATCGATTTCAACGTGGGCTACGGGTTCACCGCCATCATCGTGGCCTTCCTTGGCCGGTTGAACCCCATCGGCATCCTGCTTGCGGGCCTCTTGATGGCGCTCACATATATCGGCGGCGAGTTGGCGAGTTTCATGCTGGGCCTGCCCGCCGCAGCAATTCAGGCCTTTCAGGGGATGCTTCTGTTCTTCCTGCTGGCGGTCGATCTGCTGACGAACTTCCGCATCCGCTTTGGCACCATTAAGGAGGCGCGCTGATGGATCTCGGTGGCATCAATCCGGCAATCCTGATCGCCTCGCTCATGGTGGCATCCGTCCCCATCATTCTGGCCGCCTTGGGCGAGTTGGTGGTGGAAAAGGCCGGTGTCCTGAACCTCGGGGTCGAGGGGATGATGATCATGGGCGCGATCTGCGGCTTTGCCACGGCGGTCGCGACGGGCAACCCGTATCTGGGCTTTCTGGGCGGTGCGCTGGGCGCAGCCTGCCTCAGCCTTGTCTTTGCGGTCCTGACCCAGTTCTTCCTTGCCAATCAGGTGGCAACGGGGCTGGCGCTTACGCTGTTCGGGCTGGGGCTCTCCAGCCTGATCGGGCAAAGTTATGTGGGCATCAAGCCGCCACTGACGGGGACCGTCCCGCTTGGCCCGCTGGCGGATATCCCCTTCTTCGGCCCGGTGCTGTTTGACCATGACTGGATGGTCTATCTCTCGATCTTCGCCTGCGGCGCGGTCTGGGCCGTGCTGAAATACACGCGCATGGGCCTTGTGCTGCGCGCGGTGGGCGAAAGCCACGATGCGGCCCATGCGCTGGGCTACAAGGTGGTGCGCATCCGGGTGCTGGCCATCCTGTTCGGCGGGGCGCTGGCGGGGTTGGGCGGGGCCTATATCAGCCTCATCCGCGTGCCGCAGTGGACCGACGGCATCACCGCCGGTGCAGGCTGGATCGCGCTGGCGATTGTGGTCTTTGCGAGTTGGAAACCCTGGCGTATCCTGCTGGGTGCCTATCTTTTCGGCGGAATTACCGTGTTGCAGCTTAACCTGCAGGCAGCCGGGGCCAGAATCCCGGTCGAATACTTGTCGATGAGTCCGTATCTGATAACCATCCTCGTGCTGGTCATCATGTCCTCTGGCAAGGGCAAGGCGGCGCTGAATGCCCCCGCCTCGCTGGGCCAGAACTTCCACGCCTCACGCTGAGGCACAATCAAACACCGGGGCCAGATGCGCCCCGCAACTGGGAGCAAGAAATGCAGAGAAGAACAATCCTCAAGGGCGGCGCTGCGCTGGGCTTTGCCAGCATGGTCGGCGGCAAGGTCGCCTTTGCGCAGGGTCTGGAAAAGGTCAAGGCTGGCTTTGTCTATGTCGGCCCCATCGGCGATGGCGGCTGGACGTTCCAGCACCACGAAGGCGCTCTGGCCGTGCAAGAGGCCTTTGGCGACAAGGTTGAAATCGTCTGGCAGGAAAACGTTCCCGAAGGCGCCGATGCCGAACGCGTGCTGACGCAAATGGCGCTGTCTGGCTGCAACATCATCTTCACCACCTCCTTCGGCTTCATGGACCCGACCAACGCGGTCGCGGCCAAGTTCCCGGATATCAAGTTCGAACATGCCACCGGCTACAAGCGCGAGCATCCGAATGTCTCGACCTACAACGCCCGCTTCTATGAGGGCCGCGCGGTGCAGGGCCATATCGCGGGCAAGATGACCAAGTCGAACAAGATCGGCTACATCGCGTCCTTCCCGATCCCCGAAGTGATCATGGGGATCAACAGCTATTACCTGCACGCCAAGAAGGTGAACCCGGATGTGGAACTGTCCATCGTCTGGGCCTTCACCTGGTTCGACCCGGCGAAAGAGGCGGACTCGGCCAAGGCGCTGATCGATCAGGGCGTGGATGTCATCGCTTCGCACACCGACTCGACTGCACCGTTGGCAGAAGCGGCCAAGACGAATGGGGCCGTGATCGGCTTTGGTCAGGCTTCCGACATGGCCGATTACAAGCCCAGCCCGCGCGTTTCGTCGATCATCGACAACTGGGCGCCCTATTACGTCAAGCGTGTGGGCGAACTGCTGGATGGCACCTATGCGCAGGTTGACAGCTGGGCCGGCATTCCGGAAGGCGAGGTCGAGATCGGCGAGATCACCGATGCCGTCCCCGCAGATGTGAAGGCCGAAGCCGAAGCGATGCGCGATGCGATCGCCGCACGCACCTACCACCCCTTCACCGGGCCGATCAACAAGCAGGACGGAACCCCGTGGCTGGCCGAAGGCGTGACCGCGCCGGATGGCGATCTCTTGGGCATGATGTTCTATGTCGAAGGCATCACGGGCGATATTCCGTCCTGATCTGACAGGCTGGAACCAAACGAAAAGGCCCGCTTCGGCGGGCCTTTTTCATTGGTGCGGAAACTTCTGCCAGCATGATCCAGATCAAACGTATTTATTTTTTTGAATGTATATTCCTTCACAGATCTTTCCGTGGGGGGTTCGAGATGGCGCATGTGGTCGTACTTGGGGCGGGGCTTGGCGGGGCCATCATGGCCTATGAGTTGAAAGAGCAACTCCGCAAGGAAGACACGGTCACCGTGGTGACAAAGGACCCGCACTACCACTTTGTGCCGTCCAACCCTTGGGTCGCTGTCGGCTGGCGCGACCGGGAAGAGATCACGGTAGATCTGGCGCCGACGATGGCAAAGAAGAAGATCAACTTCATCCCCGTCGCCGCCGAAAAGCTGCATGCTGCGGAAAACCGCATCGCGCTGGTGAACGGCGAGTCGGTTTCCTACGATTACCTCGTCATCGCCACCGGGCCGGAACTCGCCTTTGACGAAATCGAAGGCTTTGGCCCCCATGGCGGTTTCACCCAATCCATCTGCCATATCGACCACGCGCTTGCGGCGAAAAAGGTCTTTGACGAACTGGTCAAGAACCCCGGCCCCGTCATCATCGGCGC
>PNND01000079.1 GCA_013824045.1 Rhodobacter sp.
CGCGCCCATTGGCAGGCGATCAGCCCCACCCCGCCCGCCGCAGCATGGAACAGCACCGTATCGCCGCGCTTGATGGGGGTGGTGCGGCGGAACAGGTACTGCACCGTCATGCCCTTGAGCATCATGGCCGCGCCTTCGTCAAAGCTGATCCCGTCGGGCAGCGGGCAGACCTGCGCGGCGGGCATCACCCGCGCCTCGGCATAGGCGCCGGGGGGTTGGGCGGCATAGGCCACGCGGTCGCCGGGTTTGATATGGGTGACGCCTTCGCCCACCGCATCAACCACACCGCTGGCTTCCATCCCCAGCGCGGCGGGCAGGGCCATGGGATACATCCCCGACCGCTGATAGACGTCAATGAAGTTCAGCCCGCAGGCGCGCTGGCTGATCCGCACCTCACCCGGGCCGGGGTCGCCCACGGGGCGATCAACAAGCTTTAGTACCTCGGGTCCCCCCGCCGCTTCGATGATGACTGTGCGCGCCATGGTTCTTCTCCCCTAACCGTTGCGGCAAGCCTAGCCCAGCCAGCGGCAGGGTCCAGTCTGATGGATGGGAAACAGGGTGGAAATTGCCAGTGGTTACCGCTAGATGCAGCGGGCATGGCGGGCCCAAGGCGGGCGAAGGGTGGTTTGGGGACAATGGATCATTTCCTGTACAAGGACGGCTCGCTTCACGCCGAGGATGTGGCGATCACGGATATTGCCGCGACGGTGAGCACGCCCTTTTACGTCTATTCCGCGGCGACGCTGACGCGCCATTACCACCTGTTCACCGAGGCGCTGTCGCCCCTGCCCCATATGGTGTGCTTTGCCATCAAGTCGCTGTCCAACATCGCCGTGCTGAAGCTGATCGGTGATCTGGGGGCGGGGATGGATGTGGTGTCGGGCGGCGAATACCGCCGGGCGCGGGCGGCGGGCGTGCCGGGAGAGCGGATCGTGTTTTCCGGCGTCGGCAAGACGCGCGAAGAAATGCATCTGGCGCTGACAGGCGGCATCCGGCAGTTCAACGTGGAAAGCGAGCCGGAACTGCGCGCGCTGTCCGAAGTGGCGGTGTCGCTGGGCGTGGTGGCCCCGATCACCATCCGGGTGAACCCGGATGTAGACGCGCGGACCCATGAAAAGATCGCGACGGGGAAGAAAGAGAACAAGTTCGGCATCCCCATCGCCCGCGCGTCCGAGGTTTATGCCGAAGCGGCGCGCCTGCCGGGGATCGATGTCATCGGGATCGACGTTCATATCGGTAGCCAGTTGACCGAGCTGGAACCGTTCGAGCAGGCCTATACGAAGGTGGCCGATCTGACCCGCCAGTTGCGGGCCGAGGGGCACAATATCCGCCGCCTTGATCTGGGGGGCGGGCTTGGCATTCCCTATACGCGGTCGAACGAGGCACCGCCCTTGCCGATGGATTACGGCGCGCTGATCAAGCGCACCGTGGGCGATCTGGGATGTGAGATCGAGATTGAACCCGGCCGCCTGATTTCGGGCAATGCGGGGCTTCTGGTTTCATCCGTGATCTATGTGAAGAACGGCGAAGGGCGGGATTTCCTGATCCTTGACGCCGCGATGAACGATCTGGCCCGACCGTCGATGTATGGCGCGCATCATGACATCGTTCCCGTGGCCGAACCCCCCGCTGCTACCCCGACCGATGCCTTCGATGTGGTGGGGCCGGTTTGTGAAACCGGCGATACCTTTGCCAAGGCGCGGGAATTGCCGCTGCTGGCCGAGGGCGATCTGGTGGCGTTCCGCTCCGCCGGGGCCTATGGCGCGGTGATGGCGTCGGAATACAATACCCGCCCGCTGGTGCCCGAGGTGCTGGTGAAAGGGGATCACTTCGCTGTCATCCGCCAAAGACCAACCTTTGACGAAATCCTGAACCGAGATACCATCCCGGAATGGTTATAAGGCGGCTTGTCCGCGATCAGCGGCAAAGGCCACGCCCCCCGGATGCAGGATCAGCAAAACAGCACGTTGTCGGCTATTGCCCGCCCCCTGCGGCTGACGCTGCTGGGCATGTGGGCGGAACGGCTGACGCGGGCGTTCTGGCCGCTGTGGTCGGTGCTGCTTCTGGCCCTGTCCGGCTTGGCCTTTGGGGTGCAGGACCATCTGCCGCTTGAGGCGGCTTGGGCCGCGCTGGTGGGGGCCGTTCTGGCCACGCTCTACACCCTGTGGCGGGGGCTGCGCGCCTTTCGCGCGCCCACCCGGGCCGAGGCGCTGATCCGGCTTGATTCGCGCCTGCCCGGCCAACCCATCGCCGCGCTGACCGATACGCAGGTGATCGGCACGGATGACCCGGCGTCGCTAATCGTATGGCAGGCGCATCGGGCGCGGATGGCCGCGCGCGCGGCGCAAGCCCGCGCGGTGGAGCCGGATCTGAAACTGGCTCGGCGCGATCCCTTTGCCCTGCGCTATGTCGCGCTGACGGCCTTCGTCATGGCGATGATCTTTGGCTCGCTCTGGCGGGTGGCGTCGGTGCAGGCGCTGGCGCCCGGTGCGGGCAATGAACTGGCCGCAGGCCCGGCATGGGAAGGCTGGGCGCAACCGCCCGCCTATACCGGCAAGCCGTCGCTTTACATGAACGACATTGCCGAGGGGCGGCTGGAACTGCCCATCGGCACGCGCCTGCAATTCCGCCTCTATGGCGAGGTAGGCGAATTGACCCTGTCGGAAACGGTGTCGGGGCGCACAGATGTGCCGGCCGCATCGGAAACCGTGCATGACTTCACGCTCAACCGCCCGGGCGAGGTGGTGATCGGCGGCACCGGTGGCCGAACATGGACCTTGTCCACCACGCCCGACCTTGCCCCCACCGTTACCCCCGGCGACAGCGCCGAGCGGGAAGGCGATGGCCGCTTCACCATGGATTTCGCGGCGCGCGATGATTACGGCGTCGCGGCGGGGCAAGTCAGCATTGCGCTGGACCTGCCGGGTATCGAACGCACTTATGGCCTGACGATGGAGCCTGAACCGCGCGAGGCGGTGGTGCTGGATCTGCCTTTGCCCATCACCGGGGACCGGGCGGAATTCACCGAACAGCTCGTGGATGACCTGTCAGAGCATCCCTTTGCCAACCTGCCCGTCGCCATGACTTTCACCGTCACCGATGCGGCGGGGCAGCAGGGCGTGGCGGAACCGGTCAAGCTGATCCTGCCGGGGCGGCGGTTCTTTGATCCGCTGGCGGCGGCGCTGATCGAGATGCGGCGCGATCTTCTGTGGAATCGCGAAAATGCCGGGCGGACGACCCAGATCCTGAAGGCCATCACCCACAGGCCCGAGGAATTGATCCGCAACGAACGCGCCTATCTGCGCCTTCGCGTGCTGATGCGCGATCTGGAGGTGCAAAAGGCCAGCCTGTCGCCCGAAGCGCGCGATACCTTTGCCGCTGAGTTGTGGGAAATCGCCTTGATGGTGGAAGAGGGCGATCTGGCATCCGCGATGGAGCGCCTGCGCCGCGCGCAGGACCGTCTGGATGAGGCGATCCGCAACGGGGCCGAACAGGGCGAAATCGACGAATTGATGCAGGAATTGCGCGAGGCGCTGAACGATTACATGCGCGAACTCGCCGAAGAGGCCGAGCGCAACCCCGACAGCCAGCTGTCCCAGAACATGCCGGGGATGCAGATGTCGGGCGATCAGCTGCAGGAAATGCTGGATGAGTTGCAGCGCCTGATGGAAGAGGGCCGGACCGCCGAGGCGCAGGAACTGATGGAGATGCTGCGCCAGCTGATGGAAAACATGCAGGTGGCGCAAGGCGAAGGGCAGGGTCAGGGTCAGGGCGGCCCCGGCCAGCAGGCGATGCGCGAATTGCAGGATACGCTGCGCGGCCAGCAGGGGCTGTCGGACGACGCCTTCCGCGATTTGCAGGACGGGCAAGAGGGCAATGAGGGCCAGAACCCGGGTCAGCAGGGCCAGCAGGGCGAGGGCCAGCAGCAGGGCGAAAACGAAGGCCAAGGCGAGGGCGAAGGTCAGGGTCAGGGCCAGAGCCTTGCTCAGCGCCAGCAGGAATTGCGCGACCGTCTGGGCCAGTTGCAGGGCGGCCAGCTTCCGGGTGATGGGTCCGAACGCGGCGAAGAAGGCCGCCGCCAGCTGGACCGGGCCGGACGCGCGATGGAAGAGGCCGAGGATGCGCTGCGCGAGGGCGATCTGTCCGGCGCGCTCGACCGTCAGGCCGAGGCGATGGAAGCCCTGCGCGACGGGATGCAGCAATTCGGCGAGGCTTTGGCCGAAAACCAGCAGCAGCAAGAGGGCAATGCCGAACAAGGGCAGGAATTCGGGCAGGCCGATCCGAACGGCCAGCGCGACCCGCTTGGGCGCGAACCCGGCAATTCCGCGCGCATTGGATCGGATCGCAACATGCTGCAGGGCGAAGATGTCTATCGCCGCGCGCAGGATCTGCTGGACGAGATCCGCCGCCGGTCGGGCGATCAGGCGCGGCCCGAGGGCGAACGCGACTACCTGCGCCGCCTGCTTGATATGTTCTAAAGGCCCAAGGGCGCGTAACCCCGGATCAGTTGCCCTGATCCGAGGCTTGCCGCACCGCATCAGTTGCCTGCCGCATCAGGCCATCCAGCCAGAGCCGCGCGCCATCAATGGCGGCAACATAAGCGTTCACCGCGCCTTCGGTCGCCGGAACCATCGCCACAAGGCGCGGCGCGGCCACATAGGCCGCAAGACCCAGCACCGCGACCAGCATCGCTATGGCAAAGCCGCTGCGGAAGCCGCGCGCGTTGGATTGGCCGATCTGTTCCACCTCGGCCTCGGTCAGGACGGGGGGTTCGGCCCCACCCTTGAGCGAAGAGTTGATCTCTTCGATATCCGGCAGCAGGTCGCGCCGGGTGGCGGGTTTCGGCGGGGCCGGGGGCGGGGCGTCGGGGTCGAGCCCCTTCATCTGCGCGATGCGCCGCGCGGCGGCGGCAAGGCCCCCGGCATGCGCGGGCGTCGGGATGGCCCCCGCGGCGCGGGATTGTTCGGCCGAAGCGACGACGGCAGCCGCAGCCGCAGCGGCCGCAGCGGCGGCCGGGGCCGACAGGCCCATTTCGGTTTGCGTCTCGACCGGGGCGGCTTCGGCCTTGCGGGCGGCGGCCTCGCGCTCGGCCTCTTCGCGCAGGACGGCCATCAGGTTTTCGTCGATGCTGCGCTTGGGCGCATCGGCCATGGCGGGCGGCGGCGGCGGCGGGGCGTCATCCTCATCCAGATCAGGCAGCGGGTCCGCCGCGCCGGATGCGCCAAAGAGTTCGTCTTCCTGCTCCAGCGCCAGTTCAATCTCTGGCGGAAGCTGGAACCACGCATGTCCGCAATTGGAACATTGCACATCCCGGCCCATATCCGGGATCGCCGCATCATCTACTTCGTATTCGGCCTCGCAATTCGGACAGATCAGCCGCATTCGATACTTCCCCGTTTCCCTACGCGCGAGAGGGTTTCCCCTGCCCGACCGTCACCGCACGATTACACCATCCTGCAAGGTCTACAACCGGCACCCACCCCGCATTGCAACCGCCTCCACCTTGGGCAATGCTGCCATTGCAAGCAAGAGGCTGTGAAACACAAGTGATCGCGTTCGACAACGTCGCCTATAATTACGGCGGAGGGGAGCTTTTGTCAGAGGTGAGCCTGCGCCTTGCGCCGGGTTCTTTCCATTTTCTGACCGGGCCATCCGGGGCGGGGAAATCCACCTTCCTGAAACTGGCCTATGCCGAGTTGCTGCCCACGGCGGGCAGGGTCACGATCTTTGATCGTGAGGTGCGGGGGCTGACCCGCGATGATGTGGCGCTGACACGGCGCCGCATCGGGGTGGTCCATCAGGATGTGCAGTTTCTCGATCATCTGCCCTTGGCGGCGAATGTCTCGATGCCGCTGATGGTGTCGGGGCGTGTGGGGGACAGCCGCGATCTGACAGATCTTCTGGGCTGGGTGGGGCTGGGGCAATTGGCCGATGCCCTGCCACCGCAACTGTCGGGCGGGGAGCGGCAGCGCGCGGCGCTGGCGCGCGCGGTCATCATGGGGCCGGATGTGATCTTGGCCGATGAGCCAACGGGTAATCTGGATTGGGAGATGTCACTGCGCCTGCTGACCCTGCTGGTGGAGTTGAACAAGATGGGCAAAACCATTCTGGTGGCCACCCATGACATGAACCTGATCCGCACCGCCAAGAACCAGGTCGCGGCCCGCGTGCTGCGCATCCGCAACCGCCGTATCCAGCTTGCGGGGGCAGACCTGTGAACATGATCCGCCGCCTGCGCCTGCTTGTGACCCCCGATCGTCAGGCCGACCGTGTGGTGCCGCCATCCGGCCATTCCGCTTGGCTGACCAGCTTCACCGCCGGGGCGATGACGTTTCTTGCGGTCTTTGCGCTGGCCCTTTCGCTGGCCTCGGGCCGCTTGGCGGAACGCTGGGCGGATGCCTTGGCCCAGACCGCCACCGTCCGCATCTCGGCCCCGCCCGACCAGATGGAGGCGCAGACTTTTGCCGTGCTAGAGGTGCTGAAAACCACCCCCGGCATCGCATCGTCACGCGCCCTGACGGATGACGAACAAAAGGCCCTTCTAGCCCCATGGTTCGGCCCCGACCTGCCGCTGGACGCGCTGCCCCTGCCCCGCCTGATCGAGGTGACCGAAAGCGCCGAGGGCTATGACAGCGAAGGGTTGCGGCAAAGGCTGGCGGCAG
>PNND01000027.1 GCA_013824045.1 Rhodobacter sp.
TTCGGGCGGTTTGACCGGGCGGAACTGTCGGCGATGGGCGCGCTGGTCGATTATCTGGATCTAACGCAGCGCGGAAAACTGCCGCTGCTGCGCCCGCCGGTGAAAGAGGCGGCTGGCGGGGCGATGCAGATCGACGCGGCGACGCGGCGCAATCTGGAACTGACGCAAGCGCTGAGCGGCGGGCGGGACGGATCGCTGCTGGCGGCGGTGGACCGGACAGTGACAGCACCGGGGGCGCGGCTGCTGGAACGGCGGATATCGTCACCGTCGCGGGACCTGTCGGTGATCCATGCGCGGCTGGAATCTGTGCGGTTTCTGCTGGAACAGAGCCTGTTGCGGGCGGAATTGCGCGATGCGCTGCGCCGCGTGCCGGACATGGACCGCGCGTTGTCACGGCTGGCGCTGGATCGGGGCGGGCCGCGCGACTTGGCGGCGATTCGGGCGGGACTGACGCAGGCCGTGTCGGTCGCGGCGCGGCTGGAGGGGGCGCCGGTTCTGTTGGCCGAGGCGGCGCGCGCGCTGGTGGGGCATGAGGCGCTGGTGGACCTGCTGGATCAGGCGCTAGTGGCGGAGCCGCCTTTGTTGGCGCGGGATGGGGGGTTCGTCGCGCCGGGGTTTGATGCGGAGCTGGATCAGGCGCGGCGCTTGCGGGATGAGGGGCGCGGCGTGATTGCCGGGATGCAGGCGGATTTTATCACTGACACCGGCATTCAGAGCCTGAAGATCAAGCATAACAACGTGCTGGGTTACTTCATTGAGACCACATCCACCCATGCCGAGCGGATGCTGTCGCCGCCCCTATCGGAGCGGTTCATCCATCGGCAGACCACGGCGGGGCAGGTGCGTTTCACCACGGTGGAATTGTCTGAACTGGAAACGCGCATCCTGAATGCGGGGAACCACGCGCTGGAGATCGAGAAGCGGCATTTCGAGGCGCTGCGGCAAGCCGTGCTGGCGCAGGCCGGGCCGGTGGGTGCGGCGGCGCGGGCTTTGGCGGAGGTGGACCTGACGGCAGCCTGGGCCGATCTGGCAGTGGAGGAGAATTGGGCCGAGCCGGTGGTAGATGACAGCCGCGCCTTTGTGGTGGAGGGCGGGCGGCACCCAGTGGTGGAGCGCGCGCTGCGGCGGCAGAGGGCGGGGGCATTTGTCGCCAATGACTGTGCGCTGACCGAAGGGGAGACGCCCGCGATTTGGCTGCTGACCGGGCCGAACATGGCAGGGAAATCCACCTTCCTACGGCAGAATGCGCTGATCGCGCTGCTGGCGCAGGCGGGGAGTTTTGTTCCGGCATCGCGCGCGCATATCGGTGTGGTCAGCCAGTTGTTCAGCCGGGTGGGCGCGGCGGATGATCTGGCGCGGGGCAGGTCGACCTTCATGGTCGAGATGGTGGAGACGGCGGCGATCCTGAATCAGGCGGATGATCGGGCGCTGGTGATCTTGGATGAGATCGGGCGTGGGACGGCGACCTATGACGGGCTGTCGATCGCCTGGGCCACGATGGAGCATCTGCATGGCGTGAACCGCTGCCGCGCGCTGTTTGCCACGCATTACCACGAGATGACGGCGCTGGCCGGCAAGCTGGCCGGAGTGGAGAACGCCACGGTGCGGGTGAAGGAATGGGAAGGCGACGTGATTTTCCTGCATGAGGTGCAGAAAGGCGCGGCGGACCGGTCCTATGGCGTGCAGGTGGCGCGGTTGGCGGGCCTGCCTGCGGCGGTCGTGGATCGGGCCAAGGTGGTGCTGGAGGCGCTGGAATCCGGTGAAAGACAGGGTGGCGCGCGGCCCAAGGCGTTGATCGACGATCTGCCACTGTTCAGCGTGGCGCAATCCGCGCCCCCTGCCCCACGCGCTACGGCGAAGGAGTCAGCGGTTGAGGCGCGGCTGAAAGAGGCGCATCCGGATGAGATGACACCGATGGAAGCCCTTCGGTTGATCTATGAACTTAGGGAGCTTTTGAAGCCTTAAGCTCTATCTTCTCTGTTGAAATATCCCACGGGGGTCAGCCATCGTGTTCGCCATCGGTCCGAGAACCGATGGCTGACGGGGTGTGAAACCCCCGGTCCTGCACGTGACCTCAAGCGCCGGTGTTCGAGGATACGCCCACCTGCGCGGGGCGCAGCAGGCGGTCGTGCAGCATGAAGCCTTCGGTCATCACCTGAATGATCTGGCCGGCCTTGGTACCGGGAAGGGCGGCTTCGAACATCGCCTCGTGGTTCTGCGGATCGAACATGTCGCCCACTTTCGGGGTGATCGGCTTCATCCCGTGGCGGGTCATTACGTTGGTCAGTTCCCGCAGGGTGAGTTGAACGCCATCGAACAGGGCGCTCGCGGCGGCCTTTTGTTCATCGGTTGCGGCGTTCAGGGCGCGGTTGAGGTTGTCGAACACGGGCAGCAGATCGCGGGCAAGGCGGGTGCTGCCGTATTGTTCAGCCTCGCGCCGGTCGCGTTCGCCGCGCTTGCGGGTGTTTTCGGCATCGGCCAGAGCGCGCATGAAGCGGTCGCGGAAATCGTCCCGCTCTGCGCGCAGGGCCTCGATCTCTGACTCGGCTGTCAGATCGTCGAGCCCTTCTTCAATGGCGAATTCTTCGGATACCGTCTTTTCGTCAGCCATCATTCAAAGCCTTTTCACTTGCCCCGTTCGGACATCAGCCGCCCGACGAGTTGCGCCGTGTAATCCACGATCGGCACGATCCGCCCGTAATTGAGCCGGGTCGGTCCGATCACGCCCACGGCGCCGATGATCTTTCGGTCCGCGTTCATATAGGGAGAAACGACGAGACTTGAACCGGAAAGTGAGAAGAGCTTGTTCTCGGACCCGATAAAAATGCGGACACCTTCACCGGTTTCGGCAAGTTCGAGGAAATCGGCGATGTCACGCTTGCGTTCAAGGTCATCGAACAGGGTGCGGACGCGGTCGATATCGGTGGATTCCTGTTCGAGCAGGTTGGCGCGGCCGCGCACGATGAGCCGTTCCGAGGTTTCACCCGGGTTTTCCCAGACGGCGAGGCCTGATTCGACAAGTTCGCGGGCGAGCGAGTCGATTTCCTGACGGCGCTTGGATATTTCGGCCGTCATGGTGCGGCGCAGTTCGGTAAGGGTCTTTCCTTCGGCGAGGGCGTTCAGGAAATTCGCGGCTTCGCGCATCGAGGAAGGCGTCTGGCCCGGCGGCGGGGTGAAGATGCGGTTTTCGACCTGACCATTGCCAAAGACCAGCACCACAAGAGCGCGGTCCTGTGAGAGAGAGACGAATTCGATATGGCGAATGGGCGCCTCGACCTTGGGTGCGAGCACAAGGCTGGCGCCGCGGGTGATGCCAGACAGGGCCGCGCCGATGTGATCGAGGAGCGAGGTCACATCCTGATCGTTCTGGCCTAGAGTGGCGTCGATCCTTTCGCGGTCTTCTTCCGCCACGGTGCCAACTTCCAGTAGGCTGTCCACGAACATGCGCAGGCCCATCTGCGTGGGAATGCGGCCTGCCGAGATATGCGGGCTGTCGAGAAGGCCCAAGAATTCCAGATCCTGCATGACGTTGCGGATGGTGGCGGCGGACAGCTTTTCCGACATGGACCGTGTGAGCGTGCGCGACCCGACCGGATCACCGGATTCGAGGTAGCCTTCGACGACGCGGCGAAACACCTCGCGCGAGCGGTCGTTCATTTCGGAAAGGATCTTTGAACCGTCTGTCATCGTTCTGAAACCCCTGTGTCATGGCCATTATCGGGGCCATGGCCGAGGCGTCAATCGGGGTTGCATCCGGGGGGCTGGGTTGCATATCTGGCCCATACCCAAAAAGCCCATACCCTGTAAGGATGATCCGATGCGCCCCTCTGGCAGACAATTGAACGAAATGCGGCCGGTTACAATCGAAACCGGCGTGATGAAGCATGCCGAAGGGTCGTGCCTGATCAAGATGGGCGAGACACATGTGCTGTGTTCGGCCACGATCGAGGACAAGGCGCCGCCGTTTCTGAAGAATACGGGGCTGGGCTGGGTGACGGCGGAATACGGGATGCTGCCGCGCGCGACCAACAGCCGCACACGGCGCGAGGCGGCGGCGGGCAAGCAATCAGGGCGGACGCAGGAAATTCAGCGCCTGATCGGGCGGGCGCTGCGGGCGGGCGTGGACCGGTCGGCGCTGGGCGAACGGCAGATCGTGATCGACTGTGACGTGCTTCAGGCGGATGGAGGGACGCGCTGCGCATCCATCACCGGGGGGTGGGTTGCGCTGAAGATGGCCGTGGCCAAGCTGTTGAAGGCGGGCGTGATCGTCAGCGATCCGATGATCGACCATGTCGCCGCCGTGTCTTGTGGGATTTATGCCGGCCAAGCGGTGCTGGATCTGGATTATGCCGAGGATTCGACGGCCGGAACGGATGGCAATTTCATTCTGACCGGGCGCGGGCGGCTGATCGAGGTGCAGATGAGCGCCGAGGGTGCAACTTTTAGCCGGGCCGAGATGGGCGAGTTGCTGGATCTGTCCGAAGCGGGCTGTGCGCAGCTGGTGGCGGCGCAGAAGGCGGCGCTGGGGCTGTGACCATGCGGAAGTTTTCCGGGGATCGGCTGGTTGTCGCCACGCATAACAAGGGCAAGCTGGAAGAGATTTCAGCCTTGTTAGAGCCGTTTCAGGTGGCGGTGACCAGTGCCGGGGAATTGGGGCTGGCCGAGCCGGAGGAGACGGAGAGCACCTTCATCGGCAATGCGCGGATCAAGGCGCATTTTGCGGCGCAGGCGAGCGGCTTGCCCGCGCTGGCCGATGACAGCGGGATCAGCATTGATGGGCTGGGCGGTGCGCCGGGGGTTTACACGGCGGATTGGGCGGAAACGCCGAAGGGCCGGGATTTCGTGATGGCGATGACGCGGGCTTGGGAGGAGTTAGAGGCGGCGCAGGCCCCCTACCCCCGGACGGCGCAGTTTCGCTGTACGCTGGTGATGGCCTGGCCGGATGGGCATGATGAGGTGTTCGAAGGCGTGATGCCCGGGCAGGTGGTGTGGCCGATGCGGGGGGATCAGGGGCATGGTTATGACCCGATCTTTCAGCCGGACGGGTTTGACGTGACGTTTGGCGAGATGGATCGCTGGAAGAAGAACGAGATCAGCCACCGTGCGGATGCGTTCCGCAAACTGGTGAAAGGATGTTTCACATGAAGCGCATATCGACCGGATCGCCGTTTGAGGCGACGATGGGCTATAGCCGGGCCGTAGTGAAGGGCGGGTGGTGCTTTGTTTCGGGCGTGACGGGTTATGATTATACCACGATGACCATGCCCGAGGATGTGGCGGATCAGGCGCGGAACTGTTTCCGCACTATCCGGGGCGTGCTGGAGCAGGGCGGCTTCACGATGGAGGATATCGTGCGCGTGCAATACACGGTGACGGACGCGGGGCTGGTGGAGGCGATGATCCCAGCTCTGGGTGAGGCGATGGGCGAGATTCGCCCGGCGGCGACGATGGTGATTGCGGGACTGATCCGGCCAGAGATGAAGGTTGAGATCGAGGTGACGGCCTTCAGGGGGTAGTACGGGATGGATGACTGGCGGGCCGGGGGCTTTGGGCTGTATATTCATTGGCCCTTTTGCCAGTCGAAATGCCCCTATTGCGATTTCAACAGCCATGTGGCGGCCAGCATCGACCAGCGGCGCTGGCGCGACGCGTATTTGCGTGAGATTGCGCGGGTGGGCGCGGAAACACCGGGGCGGGTGTTGCAGACGGTCTTCTTTGGCGGCGGCACGCCATCACTGATGGAACCGGAGATCGTGGCCGATGTGTTGACGGCGGTGCGGGCGACATGGCCCATGGTGAATGACCCTGAGATCACGCTGGAGGCCAATCCCGGATCGGTGGAGGCGGGGCGGTTTCGCGGCTTCCGCGATGCCGGGGTGAACCGGGTGTCGATGGGCGTGCAGGCGCTGAACGATACCGATCTGCGGCGGTTGGGGCGGCTGCATTCTGTGGCGGAGGCAAGGCAAGCATTTAATATTGCTAGGAAATGTTTTGATCGGGTGAGTTTTGACCTGATCTATGCGCGGCAAGATCAGACGCTGGATCAGTGGCGGGCGGAACTGACCGAGGCGCTGTCGATGGCGGTGGATCATCTGTCGATGTATCAGCTGACGATCGAGGATGGCACCGCCTTTGGCGACCGCTTTGCGCGGGGTGGGCTGAAAGGCCTGCCGGATGAGGATGTGCAGGCGGATATGTATGCCGTGACGCAGGAGGTGTGCGCCGCATATGGAATGCCCGCCTATGAGGTTTCCAACCATGCGCGGCCGGGGGCAGAGAGCCGGCACAATCTGGTGTATTGGCGTATGGGCGATTACGTCGGGATCGGGCCCGGCGCGCATGGGCGTGTGACGCTGGACGGGCAGCGTTGGGCAACCGTGGCGCCAAAAGCTCCGGGCGCGTGGCTGACGATGGTGGAGGCCGGGCGGGCCGGGGAAGAGCCGCGCGAGGTGGTGCTGCCGGAAGAACAGGCGACGGAGTATCTGCTGATGAGCCTGCGGCTAAGCGAGGGGGCGGATATGGCGCGCTATGAGGCGCTGGCAGGCATGGCGCTTGACGCGGGCAAACTGGCGGATCTGGAGGCGCTTGGGTTGATCGCGGTGGATCATGGCAGGCTTTGCGCCACGCCTGCCGGGCGGGCGGTGCTGAACGGCGT
>PNND01000179.1 GCA_013824045.1 Rhodobacter sp.
CCATGCTTTTCGGTCAGCAGTTTCGCCCGCGACTTGCCAAAGCCCATCGCGCCGCCACGGCCCCCGCCCTGCATCCGGTTCATGAAGAAGATCCAGACCCCGATCAGCACAAGGAACGGCAGCCAGATGCCGATCACGGACATGAAGCCCGATTGCTCCTGCGCCTCGGCCTTCACTTCCACGCCCTTGTCGATCAGGCGATCCGTCAGCACCTCACCATCCGGCTTGATCGTCACATATTGCGACCCGTCCCGCGCACGGACCAGAACCCGCTCGCCATCCAGCGTGACGCTCTGCACCTCGCCGCTGTCGACGCGAGTGATGAATTCCGAATAGGACAATGTCCGCGACGTGCTTGTCGTCTGGTTCCCGCTGAACAGGTTGAACAAAGCCAGGATCAACAGAAACAGGACAACCCAGAATGCGATATTTCGTGCATTACCCACGAAGTCTCTCCTCATACCGCCGCAAGACCAGAAACGGCCAGCGACCCTTGTTCTTTAAGATAGAGATAAACCCCAAGGGTTCAATGCGATAAAGGTGCCGCACCCAAGGGGCCTTTCGGCGGTTGGCACTGCGCCGTCCAACCGGCCCCAAATCCGGCCAGCGGTGCCGCCACCAGCACCGCGCCCCGCCATACGGACGGGCTGGCCAGAAGCGTCGCCCGGGGATGGGCCGCCGCGCGCCAGTCCGGGCAAGCGGCAAGGCCGCCCTCGCCCAACGCGCGCAGGGTCAAGCCATTGGTTTCCGGCCCGGATACCCGCCACCGGCCATCCCAAAGCGCGTCCGCCGGGCATTCCAGACCTGCCACCGCCCTGAGTTCCCGCGTCACCCGCATGCGCCCCCGCGCATGGCTGGTCTTGCAGCCTGCCAGCGTCGCCGGACGGCCCTCCAGCGCGGCTGCGACAAAGCGCTCCATCTCGGCCCCGCGCGGCCCATAGTCAGCCGACGCGATCCAGATCAGCGCGGCCAGCAGCAAACGGCGGCGGATTTCCGCAGGCAGGGCCGCCAGCCCGACCGCATCCACGATCACATCGCCCGCATCCACGCGCAGGATGCGCGCTGCCGCATCCGCTGTCGCGGCCTCCAGCGCCGCGCGCACATCGGCCATCTTCGCCGCCAGCGCCGCAATCTCGGCCCCGCCTGCCCCCACCTCGGCCATAGCGGCCAGCGCCCGGCGGGCGCGCACGCGGTCGAACCGGTCATCCTCGTTCGATGGATCATCCGCCCAAGGCAGGCCCCGGCCCAAGAGCCATGCCCGCAGATCGGCACGGCTGGCCCCCAGTAAGGGGCGCAGGAACACCACCCCAGCCACCTCGCGCCGCGCGGCCATGGCGGCCAGACCGTCCACCCCGGCATCCCGTGCCAGACGCATCAGGAAGGTCTCGGCAATGTCATCCTCGGTATGGCCGAGGGCAACCGTCCGCAGCCCGCGCCGCCGCGCCCAATCGGCCAGCAGGGCCATCCGGCCCCGGCGCGCGGCATCCTGCAGATTGCCCGCGCCATCCCAATGCCAGTGCAAGATCTCATGTGGCACGCCCAGCCCGGCGCAGATGGCGGCCACCTCGGCCGCCTCGACCGCCGCCTCGGGCCGCAAGCCGTGATCCACTGTCGCCACGGCCACATCACAGCCCGCCTCGACCGCCAGATACAGCATCGCCAGCGAATCCCCGCCACCCGACACAGCCAGTCCCAGCGCCTCTTTCCCGGCCGGGCCAAGCCCCCGGCGGAAGATATCGGCGACGTCCCGGGTCAGAGGCAGCCCAGCCCCTGCATCGCCACAGTGGCATTGCCGGCCTCGGTCGATCCGGGGAAACGCGTCCCCACTTCCTGCAACGTTACGCATGCCTCGGGCGTCTGCCCCAAAGCCCCAAGCGCCTGCCCCAGCTTCAGCAGCGCAGGCGCCGCCTGCGGTCCCGACGGCTGGCCCGAAAACGCCTCAAGATAGCTGCGCGCCGCCCCGGATGTATCGCCCAACTGGCTCAGCGCCTCGCCGCGCAGGAAATGCGCTTCCTGTGTCAGGGGGCCACCCGGGTAGGATTGGGCAAAGGTCGCAAAGAGGTCTGCAGCGGCGCGAAAGTCACCTTGACCGAGCACCTCCTTGGCCCGGTCAAAATCCGCCTGCTCGCCGATGGCCAGTTCCGGCCCGGCGGTCCCTGCGGCAGCAGGGTCGGGGGTCGTCGTGGCCACAGGTGCCACCGCCCCGCCCCCAGCGCCACCCAGCGGCGTAGTCTCGCCAAGGGCTGCGATATCGCAGCCCTCTTCCAGTTCGCACAGCCGGAACTCAAGATCACCGATGCGGTTCGTCCCGTCGGCAACCACACGGTTCAGCTTCAGCTCCACCTCTTCCGTCTTGGATGTCAGCCGTGTCAGCGCCGCCTCGATGGCATCCATGCGCTGCAACGCATCGCCCCCTGCCGCCCCGGTCGCGGCCGCGCCCGTGGTGACAAGTTCGGATTTCAGGCTGTTGAATTCCGCCTGAAGCTGCGAAATCTGCGCGCGGATATCGGCCAGCGTCTGCGCATCCTGCGCAAACGCCGCCACGGGCAGAAAGGCCATCACCAGAAACAGGCGGATCATCCGCATCGGATCAGACCCCCGCGCCCATCGACAGCACCGTCACGGCGCGGCGGTTCTTGGCATAGCAGGCCTCATTGGAACACACCTCGATCGGGCGTTCCTTGCCGTAAGACACGGTCCGCATCCGGTTGGGACCCACGCCTTGCGAGATCAGGAAATCCTGCACCGCGTTGGCACGACGGTCGCCAAGGGCAATGTTGTACTCCCGAGTGCCCTGCTCATCGGCATGGCCTTCGATGATGATGGCATAATCCGGGTTGGAATTCAGCCATTGCGCCTGCCCCTGCAGCACCATCCGCGCCTCGGGCGACAAGGTCGACTGATCAACCGCGAACAGCACCCGATCTCCGACCGCCTGATTGAAATAGGCAATCGACCGCGGATCGCTGGGATCGCCGAGGCCAGTCGTGCCGATGCCGCCTGCACCGAAACCGCCCGCGCCACCAGCACCACCGGCACCGCCCGCGCCGAAACGATCAGGGTTGTTACAGGCCGCCAGACCAAGCACGGCGACAACAAGAAGGGCCTTGGGAAGAAGCGTCATGGATAGGTTCCTTTTGGGGTTCTTGGCTCGATTGCGCACAAGGATAACAGTTTTGCACCGCCCTGTGAATCGGCGGCGCGACATGAATTAGGGAAGAAGCGGCGACCATGCCGGGTCCGAGGCCGGACCTTCGGTTGCAATCTGCCGCAGGTTCCGGCCCGAGATATCGACGCTGAACAGCGCCGATTGCCCGCTTTCACCCGCGCTTTCACGCATGAACATGATCACGCGGCCATTCGGCGCCCAGGTCGGGCCCTCATCCAGGAAGGACGCGGTCAACAGCCGCTCTTCGCTGCCATCGGTCCGCATCACGCCGATATGGAACCGGCCCGCGTTCTGCTTGGTGAAGGCGATGTAATCGCCCTGCGGCGACCAGACCGGCGTGCCATACCGCCCCGGTCCGTTGGAAATCCGCCGCCCCTCACCGCCGCTTGCCGGCATGATGTAAAGCTGCTGGTTCCCCGACCGGTCGCTTTCAAACACGATCTGGCTGCCATCGGGGCTGAAGCTCGGCGCCGTTTCAATCGATGGCGCATTGGTCAACTGCCGGACCTGCCCGCTGCCGATATCCAGCGCATAGATGTCGGAGTTTCCGCCGCGTGCAAGGCTGAACACCACCGTCCGCCCATCCGGCGCGAACCGGGGGGCAAAGGTCATTGTCCCATCCGTCTGCGCCAGAGCACGGACCTGCATGGATCCGATATCCATCAGGTAAATCTGCGGAAAGCCGGATTCATAGCTGGTGTACAGGATCTGGTTACCCGTAGGCGAAAAGCGCGGGGCCAGCACGATGGCCGCGCCATCCGTCAGATAGGCGACATTCGCCCCGTCATAATCCATCACCGCCAGCCGCTTCACGCGCTGGTTCTTCGGCCCGCTCTCGGCCACATAGACAACCCGGCTGTCGAAATAGGGGCCTTCACCCGTGATCCGGCTATAGACCGCATCCGCCACCTTATGCGCCATCCGCCGCCATGTGCCGGGGGTGCCTGCGAATTGCAGCCCCTCGCCCATCTGCTGGCCGCTGAACACGTCGAACAGCCGGAACTTTACGACGATCTGATCGCCCGACGCGCTGACCGCGCCCACGATCAGCGCCTGCGCGTTGATCGCCTGCCAGTCCGGAAAGGACACCGGCGCATCAAAGCTCGACACCTGCGCGATATGCGCCTCGGCGGGAATTTCGCGGAACAGGCCGGTCCCCGCAAGGTCCGCCGCCACCACCCGTGTGATATCGGCGGCATATTGGGCGCCTGCGCCATTCTCGGCCACAAAGGCAGGCACCGCAAAGGGCAAAGGTTCGATCACCCCGTCGGTGATCGTGATCCGCAGCGGTCCTCGTTCCTGCGCAACAGCAGGGGCAAAAACGCCGGACAACAGGGCAATCGCTACAGCAAGCACAGGGGCCAGCACTGGGGCAAGCACGGGGGAGAGGGTCTTGATCAAGGTCATCGTTTCCTCAGTCTCCTCGGGTCATTCAATTACACAATGCCGCGAACGGCGCGTTTTCGGGGACACGATGGCGCGAGCAGCGCCGCCACGTCGGCAATATGTCGGGAAAGCGGTCATCTCATCCGCATCCCGTTCGGATCGAATACCAGTTCCATGTTCTGCCACTGGTCATATTTCTCGGGCGGCAGCGGGAAACCGCGCGCGCCACAGCGGATGATCGCACGCCGCGCGGCCTCAAAGGCCTGTTGCGTGGCCGTATCGGATTCGCCGTTCGATGCGATCATTGCAATCGACCCTGCATCCGGTACGCCATCCTGCCCCACCGATACGGCAACCGTCACCGTCGTCCGCAACGCCTCCATCGACAGGGCGCCCACGTTCCAGCAGGCCTGCACCGCCACCCGCAAGGCATCCATCTCTCCGGCCGTCATCGGCGGCCCGGCAGGCAGGTTGCTTGCGGCGGCCTCGGCGGCTGCAGCCTCGGCGGCTTCGGCTTCGGCAGCCGCAGCCTCCTCGGCCAAGGCCTCGGCCAGCGCCGCCGCCACCGCATCTTCGGTGGTCGTATCGGGTGCTGGCTCCTCGGGGGTCTCCTCGGGCGTCTCGGTGCTGGCGGCGGCTTCCTCGACCGGTTCCTCGGTGGGCTGCACCCGCTCGGGCCGCGACCGGGGCCGCAGGGACGCGGTCATCTCCAACTGCGGCGCATCCTCTTCGGTTTCCACCGCTTCGGTCACGATCTGCGTCGTGGCTTCCTCGGGCGCGGCAGCCTCCTGCTGCTCCTCGACGATCACCGCCTCCTCAGATGGCACGTCGCTGACCTCTTCGATCACCTGCTCGGCCACTTCGGGTGCGTCCACGCTTTCCACCGGCGTCGCCGCCACCCGGTCCACTGGGCGCGGGCGCGGGCGTGCGTCTGACAGCGGCACCGGGATCGGCTGTTCCACATCCGCAATCGGGGCCACCGGATCGGGCGTTTCGATCAGTTGCGGCACCGCTTCCGTCGGCAGATCCTCGGGCAGTGGCTCCTCGGGCGGGGCGACCGGCGTGGGCTCTTCGGCAGGCGGTGGCGGCTCTTGCGGCTGCACCGGTTCCGGCGGCTGGATCGCGGGCTCCTCCGGTGCGGGCTCTTCGGGGGCAGGCTCTTCCGGGGTGGGTTCCGCTGCCGGAGGCGCCGCCGCCATCATCGCATCAAACTCGGCGCTCGACATCAGCGACACTTCGGCCACCTCAATCTCGGGCAGCGTCGGCGCACGGAACAGCCAATCCCCCAGGATAACCCAGAGGATCACGCCGCCATGCGCGATGCCCGAAATGATCTGACCCTTTTCCATGCCCTGCCCGGCCGTCAGCCGCCGTTACCATCAAGTGTCGGGCCACCCGCATCAGTGACCAGACCGATATTATTGAACCCGCCCGCACTCAGCGCGCCCATCACCTCGGCCACGCGCGCATAGGGGATCGCCCCATCCGCGCGAAGAAAGATCTTGTCCGAGGTCCGCTCCGCCGCGATCGCCGTCAGCCGGGTGATCAACTCTGAGGGCGCGGTCTCGGTGTTCTGGATCATCAGCCGCCCATCCGCCGTCATGGTGATGGCCAGCGGCTCTTCCTGCTCGGACGGCAGGGCATTCGCCGCCGTCTCGGGCAGTTCGATGGGCACCCCCACTGTCAGCATGGGTGCTGCCACCATGAAGATGATCAGAAGCACCAGCATGACGTCGATGAAAGGCGTGACGTTGATCTCCGACATCGGCCCGCCGCCGCGCCGCCTGCGCCCCCGGCGTCCGCCGCCACCCCCGCCACTCTTCTGAACCCCGGCCCCCATGGCTCAGGCGTCCAGCTGGCGCGACAGGATGGTGGAAAACTCGTCGGCAAAGCTCTCATATCCGTTCAGGATACGCTCGCTGTCGCTGTTCAGCTTGTTATACGCCACCACCGCCGGGATCGCCGCCACAAGGCCGATGGCCGTGGCCAGCAGCGCCTCGGCGATACCGGGGGCCACGACGGCAAGGTTGGT
>PNND01000343.1 GCA_013824045.1 Rhodobacter sp.
ATGCTGGGGAATTTCTATTCCGCAGGCCAAGTGTGCAGCAACGGCACGCGGGTCTTTGTGCAGAAGGGGATCAAGGCGCGGTTTCTGGAGCGGCTGGCGGCGCGGACACAGACGATCCTGCTGGGTGATCCTTTGGACGAGGCCACGCAGATGGGGCCTTTGGTCAGCGCGGTGCAGTTGGACAAGGTGCTGGGCTACATGGAAACCGCCAAGGCCGAGGGCGCGCGGCTGATCTGTGGCGGCGGGCGGGCGGCTGTGAACACGGGGTTTTTCGTCGAGCCAACCGTCTTTGCAGATGTGACCGACGACATGACCATCGCGCGGGAAGAGGTATTTGGCCCGGTGATGGCGGTGCTGGATTTCGAGGCCGAGGACGAGGTCATCGCGCGGGCCAATGCGACCGAATTCGGGCTAGCGGCGGGGGTATTCACGGCGGACCTGACGCGGGCGCATCGGGTGATCGCGCAACTTGAGGCGGGGACCTGCTGGATCAACGCCTATAACCTGACGCCGGTGGAAAGCCCGTTCGGGGGATCGAAGATGTCGGGCGTGGGCCGCGAGAACGGGCGCGCGGCGGTGGAGCATTACACGCAGGTCAAGTCTGTTTATGTGGGGATGGGGCCGGTGGATGCTCCCTATTGACCTGCCACAGCCTTCGCAGATGGCGGCGGCGCAGCAGGCGCTGGCCGGACGGGTGCGGCTGACGCCTTTGCTGGAGTCGGACGTGCTGGCGCGGGACTGCGGCGCGGCGCGGCTGTTCGTGAAGGCCGAAGGGTTGCAGCGGACGGGGTCGTTCAAGCTGCGGGGTGCGCTGTGGCGGTTGATGCAGTTGACCGACGCAGAGCGGGCGCGGGGCGTGGTGGCGTTTTCCTCGGGCAATTTCGCGCAAGGGCTGGCGGCGGCGGGGCGTGATCTGGAGGTGCCGGTGACGATCGTGATGCCGTGGGATGCGCCTGCGGCGAAGCGATTGGCGACTGAGGCGCTGGGGGCGGAGGTGGTGCTGTCGCATCACGGCGATGCCCCGCGCGAGGTGGTGGCGGCAGGCATGGCGCGCGATCTGGCGGCAGAGCGGGGGTTGGTCTTGCTGCATCCCTTTGACGATGTGGCGGTGATTGCGGGGCAGGGGACGGCGGCGGTTGAGGCCCTGGCGCAGATGCGCGAGGCGGGGGCAGAGCCGGATGTGGTGGTCTGCCCGGTGGGCGGCGGGGGCCTGATGGGCGGCGTGTCGCTGATGATGCGGGGGGCGCATCCGGGCGTGGCGATCTGGGGCTGCGAGCCGGTGGGACATGATGGCTTGGGCCGGTCTTTGCGTGCGGGTGAGCGGGTGGCGGCGCCGGGGGGTGCCACTTTGTGCGATGCGTTGCAGGCGCCGATGCCGGGTGTGGCGAATTTTGCCGCCTGTCAGGCGGCGGGGGTGGCCGGGCTGGCCGTGGCGGATGGGCCGGTGGCGCAGGCCATGGCGCGGGCGTTCGAGGTGTTGAAGCTGGTGCTGGAGCCATCGGGCGCGGTGGCGCTGGCCGCCGTGCTGGCGGGTCAGGTGCCGGTGGCGGGCAAGGTGGTGCTGGTGGTGGCGTCGGGCGGGAATGTGGCCTTTGACCGCTTTGCCGACTGCCTTGCGCTGGCGGCGCGGAAGAACTGATGTCGGAAGGATCGGGGAAATGACGGCGGATTTCGTGATCATCGGGGCAGGGTCGGCAGGGTCGGCCACGGCCTATCGTCTGGCCGAGGGCGGGGCCACGGTGACGGTGATCGAACATGGCGGCACCGATGCGGGGCCGTTCATCCAGATGCCGGCGGCGCTGTCCTATCCAATGAACATGGCGCGTTATGACTGGGGCTTTCACTCCGAGCCGGAGCCGTATCTGGGGGGCCGTGTGCTGGCGACGCCGCGCGGCAAAGTCATCGGCGGGTCATCGTCGATCAACGGGATGGTCTATGTGCGTGGGCACGCGCGGGATTTCGACACCTGGGCCGAGATGGGCGCGCAGGGGTGGTCTTATGCCGATGTGCTGCCCTATTTCCAGCGGATGGAGCAGTGGCACGGGCAGCGGGATGGCGCTGATCCCAGTTGGCGCGGCGAAAAGGGACCGTTGCATGTGACGCGGGGGCCGCGCGAGAATCCGTTGTTCGAGGCGTTCATCCGGGCGGGGGAGCAGGCCGGGTATCCGGTGACGCGCGACTATAACGGCCAGCAGCAGGAGGGGTTTGGGCCGATGGAGGCCACGATCTTCAACGGGCAGCGCTGGTCGGCAGCGAATGCCTATCTGAAGCCTGCGATGAAGACCGGGAAGGTGCAGGTCATCCGCGCCTTTGCGCGGCGGGTGGTGATTGAGGCGGGCCGCGCCGTGGGTGTAGAGGTTGAGCGGGGCGGGAAGATCGAGGTGATCCCTGCCGCGCGTGAGGTGGTGGTGGCGGCGTCATCCATCAACACGCCGAAGATATTGATGCTGTCAGGGATCGGTGCGGGCGCGCATCTGCGCGAGCATGGGGTGGAGGTGGTGGCAGATCGGCCCGGCGTGGGGGCGAATTTGCAAGACCATCTGGAACTGTATCTGCAGTTTGCGTCCAAGCAGCCCATCACGCTTTACAAATACTGGAACCTGATGGGCAAGGCGGTGATCGGGGCGCAGTGGCTGTTCACGCGCAAAGGTCTGGGCGCATCGAACCAGTTCGAGGCCTGCGCCTTCATCCGGTCGAAGGCGGGGGTGGAATATCCCGACATCCAGTATCATTTCCTGCCCATCGCTGTGCGCTATGACGGCAAGGTGGCCGCCGAGGGGCACGGGTTTCAGGCCCATGTCGGACCGATGCGGTCGAAATCGCGGGGGGCGGTGACGCTGCGGTCGGGTGATCCGGCGGTCGCGCCGAAGATCCAGTTCAACTACATGTCGCATCCCGAGGATTGGGAGGATTTCCGCACCTGCATCCGCCTGACGCGCGAGATTTTCGGGCAGGAGGCGATGGCGGGCCATGTGAAGCATGAAATCCAGCCCGGCGCCGGGGTGCAGACGGATGCGGAGCTGGACGATTTCATCCGCCACCATGCGGAAAGCGCCTATCACCCCTGCGGCACGGCGCGGATGGGGCGGCGGGATGATCCGATGGCGGTGGTCGATCCGGAATGCCGGGTGATCGGGGTGGATGGCTTGCGCGTGGCGGACAGTTCGATCTTTCCGCAGGTGACAAATGGCAATCTGAACGGGCCGTCCATCATGGTGGGCGAGAAGGCGGCGGATCATCTGCTGGGCCGGACACCCTTGCCCGCATCGAACCTTGAGCCGTGGATCAACCCGAATTGGCGGGTGGCGCAGCGGTAAGGGTTTGGGCAGCGGCGTTCTTGCTGTGTTCTTAACCATTTAAGGAAGTGTTAACAAATTCCTTGATTTTCGCGGCCTCGCGGCGGAAATCGGGGCATGCTGTTAATCCTTCGTTCACTTATCGTTCTGATGGCGCTGGCTGTGCCTGCCCCCGCGCTGGCGGCGGATATCGAGGGGCGGGCGCGCGTGGTGGATGGCGATACGCTGGAGATGGCGGGCCGCAAGGTGCGGCTGTTCGGGATCGATGCGCCGGAACTGGATCAGCTTTGCGATGCGGGGGGCCGCATCTGGGCCTGCGGGTCCGATGCGCGTGCGGCGCTGGCGGGCATCGTGGGCCGGCAGCGGCTGGTCTGCGAGGTGCGGGATGTGGATCGCTATGGCCGGGAGGTGGCGGTTTGTGCCGCCGGGGGCGCGGATGTGGCCGCGCTGATGGTGCGGCAGGGCATGGCGCTGGCCTATCGGCGCTATTCCGGGCGCTATGTGCCGGAAGAGGCGGCGGCGCAGGCGGCGGGCTTGGGCGTCTGGGGATCGACCTATGTCGCGCCCGAGGCGTATCGGCAGCAGGGACAGGCCCCGGTTCAGGCCGCACCGGATGCCGGATGTGCGATCAAGGGCAATGTCAGTTCGCAGGGCAAGCGTATCTATCATCTGCCGGGGCAGGCGGATTATGACGCGACACGGATCAACGAGGGCAAGGGCGAGCGCTGGTTCTGTTCCGAGGCCGAAGCGCGGGCGGCAGGTTTCCGGCGCGCGGCGCGGTGAGTTGACCGAGGTCAAGGCGGGGGGTGCGAAGGTTCCTTAAGGTCTGTGTCACAACAGCTTGAGAGGATGCACCATGTCGAACACGCCCCATGACCTTTATGAGGATTTTCCCGAAAAGGCCGAGGTCATTCATGCGCTGAAGGCGAAGGATGCGCATTTTGCCAAGATGGTGGAGGAGTATCACGAGGTGAACCGCGCCGTGCACCGGGCCGAGACCTTGATCGAACCGACCTCGCCCGAGCATGAGACGGAACTGCGCCAGAAGCGGATGCGTCTGAAGGATGCGATCTGGAAGCAGATCGCCGCCTAAGGCGGGACGTTAGTCCGCGATGTCGTAGGGGAGGAGACCCCGCTTGTCGGGGTCTACCTTCAGCCTGCGTTCGAGGGGCGGGACGGAGCGTTGGTGGCAATCGCGCCGTTCGCAGATGCGGCAGGAGATGCCGATAGGCTCAAACCGGCCCTTCAGATCCAGCCCGTCGGAATAGACGAGGCTGGCGGCGTGGGTGATTTCGCAGCCCAGACCGATGGCATAGCGGCGGACCGGGGCGAGGAAGGCCCCGCCGGGTTTTGACACATCACGCGCGAGGCACAGGTAGCGCACGCCATCGGGCGTTTCGGCCAGTTGGCGCAGGAAATGGCCCGGTGTTTCAAAGGCGCGGTGGACGTTCCAGAGCGGGCAGGCCCCGCCGAAGCGGGCGAATTGCAGGCGCGTGGCAGAGTGGCGTTTGGTGATGGTGCCGGCCTGATCGACGCGGACGAAGAAGAAGGGGATGCCTTTGGCGCCGGGGCGTTGCAGCGTGGCAAGGCGATGGGCGACCTGTTCGATGGAGGCACCGAACAGATCGGCCAAACGTTCCAGATCATGCCGGGTTTCCAGCGCGGCGGCCTGAAAGGCGCGGTAGGGCAAGAGCGCCGCCCCTGCGAAGTAATTGGCGAGGCCGATCTTGGCGATGTCGCGCGCTTCGGGCGTGGCGAAGCGGGCGAGGTCAAGCGTCGCCTCGATCAGTTCGTTTTGCGTGAGCAGGGCCACTTGCAGCAGAAGCTGGAAGCGCTGGGTCGGCACGGCGGTGCGGTTTGACAGGGCGAGCCGTTTGGTCGCCGCGTCATAACGGCGGGTTTCCGGCTGATCGGTGAAGACGGTGGTGATGCCGCGCCGTTCCAGCGCGGCGATGGCGATGCGGGTGATGTCGGTCGCGGGGCCGGTTGGGGTGGCGGGGGCGGCGAAGTTTTCGGCCGCGCGGTCGACGGCATCGATGTAGTTGTCGCAATAGTGGAAGAAATCGCGGACCTCCTCCCACGGTGAGGGGCGGAGGGAGGCGTCTTCGCGACCAAGGGCCTCGTCCAGTGAGGCGAGGCGTTCATGGGTCTGGCGATAGGCGCGGTGCAGATCGAGAAAGGCGCGAGCAAGGGCCGGGGCGTTGGAGGCGGCAAGGCGCAGATCGGCCAAGGGGGGCGTGGTCTGGGCGAAGACGGGGTCGGCGAGGGCTTCGCGCATGTCCGACACCAGACGTTCGGATTCGCCCACGGTCAGTTCGGTGACATCGAGACCGAATTCCTGTGCCAACGCCAGCACCACCGAGGCCGAGACGGGGCGGTGGTTGTTTTCCATCTGATTGAGATAGGGCAGCGAGACACCGAGCTTGTCGGCGAAGGTCTTTTGCGTCAGCGACAGGCGGCCGCGAATTTCGCGCAGCTTGGCCCCGGCATAGAGTTTCTGAGTGGCCATGGCGCGCCCCCTTTTGCAAAGCCGTTATCGGCTTTGCAAAGCGTGCCCGTCAAGCATGCCCGTCAATCGGAGAGGCCGAGGGTGCGGGCGCGGCGGATGACGGCGAGGATTGAAAAGAGCGCGAGGATGGCGGAGGCCAGCATGAGGAGGACCAGCGGCATCTCTGTTGCGCCTTCGGTGAGCAATGCGCCGGCCAAGGCGGCCAGCGCCGCGCCGCCGCCGATCTGGATCGCGCCGCCAAGGCCCGAGGCGGTGCCGGCGAGTTCGGGCTTGATCGACAGCATCCCGGCATTGGCATTGGGCAGGGTCATGCCGTTGCCGAGGCCAAGGGCGAGGGTGAAGCCGAAAAAGACATAGGGCGAATGCACGCCCGCCAGTGTGACGAGGGTCAGCATCGCGAGCCCCGAGATGGAGGCGAGGGTGCCCCACAGGATCATCCGGTTCATGCCGAGGCGCACGGAAAAGCGCCCGGCGATGAAATTGCCGACCAGATAGCCCACGGCGGTGATGGCGAAGAGCAGGCCCACTTCTGAGGAGGACAGGCCAAAGACCACGTTGCCGACATAGGGCGCGCCACCGAGATAGGCGAAGAAGGAGCCGGAGGTGAAGGAGGCGCAGCCGACATAGCCCCAGAAGCGACGGGATTTTAGCAGACCGGGATAGGTGCGGACCTGATCCATCAGGGAGACCTTGCGGAGGGTGGCAGTCTCGCCCAGATCGGCCCAGACGAGGGCCAGCGTGGCAAGCCCGAGGAT
>PNND01000025.1 GCA_013824045.1 Rhodobacter sp.
ATCGTGGCCCTGCCCCTGTCCTTCATCGCCGCGCGGAACTTTATGCCGCTGGGCATCTTCCGCGGCACCATCCGCCGCATCTTCGACTTCGTCCGTGGCGTCGACGGGCTGATCTGGACCATCATCCTGTCGCGCGCCTTCGGGCCGGGGCCGATGACCGGGGCCATTGCCATTGCCATCACCGATGCGGGCAGCTTCGGCAAGACCTTCTCTGAAGCGCTGGAAAACATCGACGAAAAGCAGGTCGAAGGCATCCGCTCCACCGGCGCGAACGCCACGCAGCGCGCCCGTTTTGGCGTCATGCCGCAACTCATGCCCGTGATCCTTGCGCAGGTGCTTTATTACCTCGAGTCCAACACCCGCAGCGCAACCATCATCGGGGCCATCGTCGGGGGCGGCATCGGCCTGCTGCTGACGCAGGCCATCATCACCCAGAAGGACTGGGAAGAAGTCGCCTATTACATGGTGCTGATCATCCTCATGGTCATGGCGATGGACAGCTTCTCGGGCTGGCTGCGGCGCAAGCTGATCAAGGGCGAATGACACGAACATGCCCAAGCTTTCCCCTGATGCGCCCTTCCTTCATCCCGACACGCAGATCGTGAACTGCACGTTCGGGGCCTATGTCGAAATCGGCCAAGGCGCGCGGTTGCAGAACACGACGTTCGAGGATTACTCTTATTGTGATCGGCTTGCCGACATCGCCAACACGACCGTCGGCCGCTTTTCCAACATCGCGGCGCTGACGCGGATCGGGCCGACGGACCATCCCTTTACCCACGCCGCGCAGCATCATTTCCTGTATCGGTCCAGCTACTATTGGGACGATGCAGAGGATGACCCCAGCTTCTTTGCCGCACGCGCGGCGCGGCGCACCACGCTGGGGGCGGATTGCTGGATCGGCCATGGCGCGATCATCAAACCCGAAGTGACAGTGGGCATCGGCGCGATTGTTGCGTCGGGCGCAGTGGTGACGCGGGATGTATCGCCCTTTGCCATCGTGGCGGGCGTTCCGGCGCAGCCGGTTCGGTCACGGTTTCCGGATGCGGTGATCGACCGACTGCTGGCGCTGGCCTGGTGGGATTGGGACCATGCGCGCCTGCGCGGCGCACTGGCAGATTTCCGGGTGATGAAGGCAGAGGCGTTTCTGGAGCGCTACGGCGGATAGGCTATTCCGCCGCCATGCGGGCAGCGGTGGAGACCGCGCAGAACCGCGCCGCCGCCTCTCCCGACAGATGCGCCATGCGGCCACCGGCGATAACCATCTCGATGGCGCGGCTGTCGCGGTGGACGGCGACCAGATCGGCGCGCAGGCCGGAGTCCAGAACGCCCCGGTCCACAAGCCCCAGCACCTGCGCCGGGCCTTCCGACACGAGCCGCCAAGCGGAAGCGAGCGGCAGGATGCCCTGATCGACCAGCGCCCAAACGGCGAGCGGCAAGGCGGGGATGTGGTAATCCGACACCAGCGCATCGCAGAGCCCGTCGCGGATAAGCTCCACAGCGGCGATGTTGCCGGCCTGTGACCCGCCACGCACGACGTTGGGCGCACCCATGATGACCGGATCGCCTGCGGCGCGGGCGGCGGCGGCTGCGCGGCGGGTGGTCGGGAATTCGGCCACCTTTGCCCCGATCATGCGGTAAACCTCGCGCGTTTCGGCATCGGGGTCGTCATGGCTGCCATAGGTTACCCCCAGCCGGTCGAAAGCGCCTGCCATCATGCACAAAGCGCGCGGAACATCGCGGGCCTTGGCGCGGGCGGCCTCCATCCGGGTGAGCAACTGAACCTCTGTCAGGCCCGCCTTGCGCGCCCAGTGGCCGAAACCATCGGGGTTGCGGCGGTGCATCTGGAAGCCTTCCTCCAGATGATCGTTGAACACCACATAACCAACGCGGAACTGTTCCACCGCAGCGATCAGGCGGGGGACGGCATCGACAAGATGGGTTTCGGCGCGGATCTGCACCCGGAGATCGACCAGCGCGGTTTGGCGGAACTCCTGCACGGCGGACATCACGGCCTCGGCGTGGTCGGGGCCGCGAAAGCCGCCCTCCCAGCTCCAGCTTTGGGCGAGGAAGGCGGTGGTGACGCCATGCGCCGCCGCCTCACGCGCGGTAGAGGCAAGGCCATCCATCAGGGGAAAAGGGGCCGAGGGGCGGGGGAACATCTGCCGTTCAAAGCCATCGCCATGCAGGTCGATGATGCCGGGGAGAAGCCAGTAACCCGACAGGTCCACCTCTGCGCCGCCCGGCAGATCGACGATCTGACCATGGCTTATGCCAACCGCACGGGCGTCAAAGGCATCGCCTGTCAGGACATCCGCGCCGACAAGACGCAAGGGGGGCAGGAAGGGGGGCATGACACCTCTCACGGTTCAAATGCCCTGTGGATAACCTTCGCCTGCAACGGGGGTGTGACAGGTCAGGCGGGATCAACTGTAAGTGTAATGCGATCCCCGGCGAACCATGTGGTACCGTATTCGATGGGTACCCCGGCCGCGTCGACATTGATGGCGACGGTGCGCAGGACAGGTGCGCCTTCCTTGATCTGCAGGGCAAGCGCCAGCATCGGCTTTGCCGCCTTGGCCGTGAGCCGTGTGGAGGCGCGGGTGTAGTCTGGCACACCACAGGCGGCGAGGGCGGCGGTAATAGAGCCTGACCCCTGAAGCAGGTCGGGAAGGTTTGGAAAGCGGGCGGCGGGGAAGATCGACCGGAACATTGCGAGCGGTTGGTCATCGGCGAGCGACACGCCTTCGACGACATGCACCTTTGCGCCCGCGGGCAGCGACAGCTGGGCGGCTTCAACCGTGTCGGCGGGGCGGGTTTCAAGCCGTGTCAGGCGGCGGGATGGTGTCATGCCCGCTGCGGTGACGGCCTGATGGAACCGCACGCGGCGGCCAAGCGGGTAATCGGTCGCGCGGCCAGTGACGAAGACGCCTGCACCGCGGCGGGATTGGACTAGGCCGGCCTCGGCCAGCGCGGAAAGCGCGTGGCGCACGGTGTGGCGGTTGACGCCGAAGCGGGCGGACAGTTCCGCCTCGGTCGGCAGGCGACCACCCGGAGGGACATGGCCCCGCGCGATTTCGGCCTGCAACGTGGCCGCGATTTCCCGCCAGATGGATGACCGGGCCATCCGCCCTCCTGTCATGGAAGTTTCACCAAAGCTTCGCACCATCGACTCGACAGTGGCTGTATTGAATTTGTATAGTTGTATAGGATCATGGACAAGTGACAAAAGATGTCTAGCCAAGCCACCGATACCTCTGAACGTCAGAATTGGATGGGCCTTTTGGCCCGCGCAAAAGCGACGCAATTGGCCGAGCTGATGCCCGACCCGCTGCCCGATCACAGCCTGTTGCGCGCACCCGAGATTGGCGCGGTGATGGTGCGCGGGCGGGCGGGGGCGACGGGCGCGCCGTTCAATCTGGGCGAGATGACGGTGACGCGGTGCAGCTTGCGGCTGGCCTCGGGGGCGGTTGGCCATGCCGTCGTGCAGGGCCGGGGACGGGATCACGCGCGGCGGGCGGCGGTGGTGGATGCGCTGATGCAAACAGGCGAGGCGGCAGGGGTTCGGGCGCGGGTGCTGGAGCCGCTGGCAGCGGCGGAAGAAACCGCGCGGCGGGACCGGGCCCAGAAGGCGGCGGCGACGAAGGTGGAGTTCTTCACCATGGTGCGGGGAGAGGACAAATGACGGTTTCTGTGGACGGGGCCGACGCGCTTTCGGGCGGCTTTGCCGACCCGCCGATTGATGCCGCGCGCGCCTTCCGCGCCTGTCTGGACGTGATGGCACGGCCGGGGCGGATTGCGGAACTGGGCGGCGCAGTGCCGCCTGCACCGCTGTCTGTGGCGGCGGGGACATTGGCGCTGACGCTGCTGGATGGCACGACGCCGGTGCATCTGGCCGGGGCGCATGACACCGCAGCGGTGCGGGATTGGATCACCTTTCATATCGGCGCGCCTTTTGCCGGGGCCTCGGAGGCGGCCTTTGCCTTTGGAACATGGGATGCGCTGACCCCTGTGGATCGCTTTGCCATCGGGACGCCGGAGTATCCCGACCGGGCCTGCACGCTGATCGTGGAATGCGACGCGCTGGAGCCGCGCGGGGCGCGGTTGTCGGGGCCGGGGATCAAGGATGAGGCGTTTTTGTCGCTGCCCGAGGTGGCGGCCTTCCGCGCCAATCGGGCGCTGTTTCCGCTTGGGTTTGATGCCTTTCTGACGGCGGGAACCCGCATTGCCGGATTGCCCCGGTCCACCATTGTGGAGGATGTCTGATGTATGTGGCGGTAAAGGGTGGCGAGCGCGCCATCGACAATGCCCATGCCTGGCTGGCCGAAGAGCGGCGGGGCGATCCTGCAGTGGCGGAACTCACCACCGCACAGATCCGCGAGCAGTTGCGGCTGGCGGTGAACCGCGTGATGGCAGAGGGGTCGCTTTATGACCTCGATCTTGCGGCGCTGGCGATCAAGCAGGCGCGGGGCGATCTGATCGAGGCGGTGTTCCTGATCCGCGCCTATCGCACCACCCTGCCCCGGCATGGCGTGTCACTTCCCGTGGAGACGGCGCAGATGGCGGTGACGCGGCGGATCAGCGCGACCTTCAAGGATGCGCCGGGCGGGCAGGTGCTGGGGCCGACCTTTGACTACACGCACCGCCTGCTGGATTTCACGCTGGAGGCGAATGGCGAGGCCCCGGTTGCACTGCGTGCGCCGGCGATGGCGGCGGCGGTGCCGCATATCACATCCTTTCTGAACCGGGACGGGATGATTGAAGAAGCACCGCATGACGACACACCGCCGCCCGACTTGACGCGTGAGCCGATGGAATTGCCCGCGTCGCGGGCCACGCGGTTGCAGGCGATTGCGCGGGGGGATGAGGGGTTCATCCTGTCGATGGCCTACTCCACCCAGCGGGGTTACGGGCGGACGCATGCCTTTGTGGGCGAGTTGCGGATCGGGATGGTGGACGTGGAGATGGAGGTTCCCGAACTGGGGTTCGCCATTTGCATCGGTGAGATCGAGTTGACGGAATGCGAGACGGTGAACCAGTTCAAGGGTTCACGCACCGAGCCGCCGCAATTCACGCGCGGCTATGGGCTGACCTTTGGGCAGAATGAGCGCAAGTCGATTGCAATGAGCCTGGTGGACCGGGCGCTGCGCTGGAAGGAGCTGGGCGAGGATTACACCGGAGCGCCTGCGCAGGATGAGGAATTCGTGCTGATGCATGCCGACAATGTGCAGGCGACCGGGTTTCTGGAGCATATCAAGCTGCCGCATTACGTGGATTTCCAGAGCGAGTTGGAACTGGTGCGCAAACTGCGGGCCGAGGTTGCAGCAAGCGCGATGCAGGAGGCGGCAGAATGACCGACCAAGCCTATAACTTCGCCTATCTGGATGAGCAGACCAAGCGGATGATCCGCCGTGCGATCCTGAAGGGGGTGGCGGTGCCGGGCTATCAGGTGCCCTTTGCCAGCCGCGAAATGCCCATGCCTTACGGCTGGGGCACGGGCGGGGTGCAGGTGACGGCGGCCTGCCTGACGCCCGAGGATGTGCTGAAGGTGATCGATCAGGGCGCGGATGACACCACCAATGCCGTATCGATCCGCAAGTTCTTTCAGCGCACCGCCGGGGTAGCGACGACCGAGGCGACCGGGGAGGCCACGCTGATCCAGACCCGCCACCGCATCCCCGAAGCGCCGCTTACCGAGGACCAGATCCTTGTCTATCAGGTGCCGATCCCGGAACCGCTGCGGTTTTTGGAGCCGCGCGAGACGGAAACGCGGAAGATGCACAGCCTTGAGGAATATGGGCTGATGCATGTGAAGCTTTATGAGGACATCGCGCGGCATGGCCATATTGCCACCGCCTATGCCTATCCGGTGAAGGTGGAGGGGCGCTATGTGATGGACCCGTCGCCCATCCCGCGCTTTGACAATCCGAAACTGTCGGATTGCCCGGCGCTGCAACTGTTCGGCGCGGGGCGGGAGCAGCGCATCTATGCGCTGCCGCCCTATACACAGGCCGTGAGTCTGGATTTCGAGGATCACCCGTTTGAGGCATCGAAAGCGCCGCATGACTGCGATCTATGCGGGGCGTCGGACAGCTATCTGGATGAGGTCATCACCGATGATCAGGGCGGGCGCATGTTTGTCTGTTCTGACACCGATCATTGCCGCTGCCGTCGCGAGGCGGGGCATGTGGGGCGGTTGGGGACGCCGATCACAGAGGGGGTTTCCTGATGGGGGCTGTCGAATTGGGTATTTCCGCCAAGATGAAGCCGCAGGGCCCGCTTTTGGCAGTGCGGGGGCTGACCAAGCGCTATGGGGCGCGGATCGGCTGTGCGGATGTGGGGTTTGATCTGTGGCCCGGTGAGGTGCTGGGGATCGTGGGCGAGAGCGGATCGGGGAAATCGACGCTTCTATCCTGTCTGGCGGGGCATCTGGCCCCGGATACGGGCGAGGTGGTGTTTGCAACAGCTGAGGGGCCGCGTGATGTGCTGAGGATGACCGAGCCGGAGCGGCGGCGGTTGTCGCGCACGGATTGGGCCTTTGTCCA
>PNND01000484.1 GCA_013824045.1 Rhodobacter sp.
GAGATCGGGGCGACCATGATCTATGTGACCCATGATCAGGTCGAGGCGATGACGCTGGCCGACAAGATTGTCGTGCTGCGTAAGGGGCGGGTGGAACAGGTCGGCAAACCGCTGGACCTGTATCACAACCCGGACAACCGCTTTGTCGCCGGCTTCATCGGCAGCCCGGCGATGAACTTCGTCGCGGCCAAGGTGGACCCCGCACATGGTGCGAACGCTCCGGCCTTGGGCGCTACCGTGGCATTTTCGGGCGGTCTTCCTTCTGCTGGCTCCTCTGTCGAGATCGGCCTGCGCCCTCAGCACCTGCGGGTGACAGAAGGCAACACGCATCGCGTGGAAATGACCGAGGCGCTGGGTGGCGTCAGCTTCATCCATGTTTCGGCCGAAACAGGCGAGAAACTGGTGATCGAGGCGAGGGGGGATGTCACCCCGGCCATTGGTAGCCGGATCGGCATCGCCTTTGACGCAAAGGACGCGCTGTTCTTCGATGCCGACGGCAAGCGGCTTCGGTGATCAGGCGCCGAGGTGCGGCTCCCCCCGCGCCTCGGCAAGCTTCATCTGATGCTGGCGCTCGCGAAAGCGCGCGCGATCTGCAGGGCTGTATTCATCCTTGCAGGCGGGGCAGGAAACCCCTTCTTCATAAGCCGGGTCCAGACGCGCCTCTGGCGTGACCGGGCGGCGACAGGCCCCGCAGGAGGAAAGCTGCCCGGGCACCAGCCCGTGGCCCACGGAGACCCGTTTGTCGAAGACAAAGCATTCCCCCTGCCAGAGCGAGCGATCCTCGGGCACGGTTTCAAGGTATTTCAGGATGCCGCCCTTCAGATGGAACACCTCTGACACGCCCTGTTGCAGCAACCAGTTTGTCGATTTCTCGCAGCGGATGCCGCCAGTGCAGAACATGGCGATCCGCTTGTTGTGGAACCGGTCACGGTTCGCCTCCCACCACTGCGGAAATTCGCTGAAGGACCGCGTACCGGGGTCGACAGCACCTGCGAAGGTTCCGATGGCCACCTCGTAATCATTCCGCGTGTCGATCACCGCAACATCGGGCGAGGCGATCAGATCATTCCACTGGGACGCATCCACGTAATGGCCCACGCGCGATGTCGGGTCCACGTTGGGTTGACCCATCGTGACAATCTCGCGCTTCAGGCGGACTTTCATCTTGCCGAAAGGCATCTCGGTGGCGGGGCTTTCCTTCCATTCCAGATCGGCACAACCGGGCAAGGCGCGGATATGGGTCAGCACCGCGTCAATCCCCGACCGCGTTCCGGCGATGGTTCCGTTGATCCCCTCACCTGCCAGAAGAAGCGATCCCTTGACGCCGTTCTTCAACGCGCAATCCAGCAGCGGCCCGCGCAGGGCGGCCACATCGGCAAAGCGGGTGAAGTGATACAGGGCGGCGACGATCAGCATATGCGGGGGATGCCCCCATTTCCCCACGAATTCAAGCGCCTCCCATTGACGCAAGGGCGGGGGTTTCCTACGCAGGGTTGAATATCCCGCCGCGAGGACCGCCATGCGTGCCGCAGATCAAGCACTGATCGTGATTGACGTCCAGAATGACTTTTGCCCTGGCGGTGCCTTGGCGGTGGCCGAAGGGAACGTGATCATTCCACGCGTGAATGCGCTGATGGCCGAATTTCCCGTTGTGGTGCTGACTCAGGATTGGCATCCGCCGACCCATTCCTCCTTTGCCTCCAACCATCCCGGCAAGGCAGCTTTTGACAGCGTTACAATGCCATACGGCGAACAAACGCTCTGGCCCGATCACTGTATTCAGGGCAGCAATGGCGCCCTGTTTCACCCCGCGCTGCGCACAGACCCGGCCGACCTGATCATCCGCAAGGGATTTCGCCCCGCGATCGACAGCTATTCGGCATTCTTCGAGAATGACCGCACCACCCCAACCGGGCTGGAGGGCTATCTGCGCAATCGTGGCGTGACAGGGGTCACCCTCGTTGGCCTTGCCACCGACTATTGCGTTGCCTATTCCGCGCTGGATGCCGCCCGTCTTGGTTTTGCGGTGACCGTTCTGCTAGGGGTATGCCGGGGCATTGACCTTGGCGGATCATTGACCCGGATGGTGGATCAAATGCGCGCGGCCGGCGTCGCACTGGAGGACTGACGTGGTCGATATTGCCTCCCGGGTGCACAATCACAACTGGAAGATTGATCCGATCGTTCGGTCGTTGATCGACACCGATTTTTACAAGTTGCTGATGTGTCAGTCGATTTTCCGCAACAAGCCACAAACGACCGTCACCTTTTCGCTGATTAACCGGTCCTCTAGCGTGCGCCTTGCCGAATTGATCGACGAAGGCGAATTGCGCGAACAATTGGACCATGTCCGGTCGCTTTCCCTGTCGCGCGGCGAAAGCACATGGCTGCGCGGGAACATGTTCTATGGCAAGCGCCAGATGTTCCGCCCCGATTTCATGGAATGGTTCGAAGGGCTGCGCCTGCCGCCCTATCATCTGGAAAAGCGCGATGGTCAGTATGAGTTGACCTTCGAAGGAAAATGGCCCGAAGTGATGCTGTGGGAAATCCCGGCGCTGGCCGTGCTGATGGAATTGCGGTCACGCGCGGTGCTCAAGGGGATGGGCAAGTTCGAGCTGCAGGTGCTTTACGCCCGCGCGATGACCCGGCTGTGGGAAAAGATCGAACGGCTGAAGGCGCTGGATACGCTCAAGATCGCGGATTTCGGCACGCGGCGGCGGCATTCGTTCCTATGGCAGGACTGGTGCGTTCAGGCCATGCAGGAAGGGTTGGGCGACAAATTCATCGGCACCTCGAATTGCCGCATCGCGATGAAGCGGGATATCGAAGCGATCGGCACCAATGCCCATGAATTGCCCATGGTCTATTCGGCGCTGGCAAACAGTGACGCGGAGTTGGCGCAGGCCCCGTATCAGGTGCTTGCCGACTGGCATGAGGAACATGACGGCAACCTGCGCGTCATCCTGCCCGATACCTATGGCACCGAAGGCTTTTTGCGCAACGCACCCGATTGGTTGGCGGCCTGGACCGGGATCCGGATCGACTCGGGCGATCCGACCGCTGGTGCGGAAACCGCGATCCGCTGGTGGAAAGCGCGGGGCGAAGACCCGACGCAAAAGCTAGTGATCTTTTCCGACGGTCTTGATGTCGAAAAGATCGAGGAGTTGCACCGCAAGTTTCACGGGCGGGTCAAGGTCAGTTTCGGCTGGGGCACGATGCTGACAAATGATTTCCGGGGTCTCGCGGGTGACCGGCTGGCGCCGTTCAGCCTTGTCTGCAAGGCCGTTTCGGCAAATGGCCGCCCGACCGTCAAGCTGTCGGACAATCCCAACAAGGCGATGGGCCCGCAGGACGAAATCTCGCGCTACAAGCGGATCTTTGGCGTGGGTGAGCAGGCGGCGATGGCCGTAACGGTGTAGCCTAGCCTAGCAACCGGCGGGCGCACATCACGGCGCGGGTCAGATGGCTGCGATGGATCGGGTCATCTTGGGCAAGGCGCGGCATTGTCCAACCGACCGAGGCCATAATGCGGGCCATGGTGAAAAGCTCCACCATTGCCACTGCATCGGTCCCATATCCGGCCATCAGCGCATCGCGCAGGTCATCACGGGCGGGTTCGTATTGGTTTTGCGACAGGACGGTGCCAAGATCGTAAAGCAGGAAGCCGAAACCGCTGTCGTCAAAGTCTATCAGGGAAAGACCGGCGTCGGAGACCAGCACGTTCTCGCGCAGGACATCCGCATGGATCAGCCCGCTTTTGCCACCAGCTGCGGCGTGGCGGGGCAGTTCCGCGCGCAAGGCATCTCGCGCGGCGATCAGCACCGCCGACTGGTCGGGAAATGCGGCAGGGTGGTCCCAGAAGCGGCCCCAGAAGGGTGCCTCTCCGACCAGACCTTCGGCATCCCAGCGCGGGCGGCTAAAGCCCAACGGCAGGATCAAACCCGCGCTCGCCTCATGCACCCGGCGCAAAAGCTGCCCCAGCCGAAAATGCCGGTCGATCTGTACGGCAACATTGTCCGCAAAAGGTTGACCAGCCGCGCCAAGCGGGACACCGTCCAGCCACGCCACCACACTGACTTGGCGGCCAGAAGCAAGAGTTTCCAAGACGCGCCCCTGCGTCGATGGGATGGGACGGGGAACCGGCAGGCCCAGGGTGGCAAGTTCGGCGCACCACCAGAGCTCGGATGAAATCGCCTCTGCACCCTGATACCCCCGGCGGTGCAGGCGCAGCGCGGCTCGGTCGCCACCGGGAAGTGCGATTTCGAAAACGGCATTCTCGCGCGCCAAAATCAGGCGGAGCAGACGGGCATCCCAAAGCGTCGCGGCCTCGTCTGCCTCATTGCGCAACGGATCAGTCATCGTCGCCGTCAATCTTTCCGCGCAGCGATTTCACCTCGCCCCGCACCGATTTGGCGGCAAGGCGGCGGCGTTGGCTGCCCAATGTGGGCTTGGTGGCGATCCGCCTCTTTGGGGCAACCAGCGCCTGACGGATCAGATCTGCCAGACGTTCCCGTGCGATTTCGCGGTTGCGGGCCTGCGACCGGGTTTCATCCACCTGAATGACGATGGCGCCTTCGGTCGTCCATTTGCGCCCGGCCAACCGCTTCAGCCGGGTTTTCACGGGGGCGGACAGGTGCGGCGAACGCTCAGCCTCGAACCGCAGCTCGACTGCGGTCGATACCTTGTTCACATTCTGTCCGCCCGGCCCCGAGGCGCGCATGAACTGCTCAGACAGCTCCCAATCGGCGATGGTGATGATGTCATTGATGCGAAGCATGGGCGCGGTTTTCGGCTGCTGTTTCACAAGAGAAAGGGTCGCCTGCACGGCGACCCTTTCCGAGATCCAAGGAGATGGGCCAGTTAGGTTTCAAGCCCAATCAGATGGTTTGTCGACTGAAGGGCTGCCTTCAGAAAACACGCCCCCTGACTGTCCCGACACCTCTCTCCAATGTAGCTCTAGACACTGGATCACCTCCTTTCAATGGGTTGCTAATGGGGTAACCGTGACACAGATTTTGTGTTTGTCAAAAGAAATCACGCTACCCTTGTGCCTATGTGGCGGATCGCAAAGCGGAACGGCAACAGGGCGATCAGATCAACGGCAATCTTTACACACCAGTCCGCGACGCCCAGCGAAACCCAGAATGGGACCGGACTTCCCACCCCCAGAAGGGGCACAGCTTCTGCCGCCCACGACACATCATTGCCCGGCTCGATGAAGCTGAGCGAGGCCGAGAATGCGATTGTGAAAAAGATCGCCGTGTCGAGCGTGGAGCCTGCGAAGGTGGAAATGAACGGTGCTTTCCACCACGCCTGACGGCGCAGCCGGTCGAAGATCATGATATCCACAAGCTGTGCCAGCAGGAAGGCGATGGCCGATCCAAGGGCGACACGAAGGGTGACCAATGGGCCGAATTCGCCCATGATCTGCGTGCCGACGACCGAACAGGCCAGGCCCACGACAAAGCCCGCATAAACCACGCGCCTCGCGGCAGCCGGGCCTTCAAGGCGGTTCACGATATCAGAGACAAGAAAGGCCAGCGGATAGGTAAAGGCACCCCAGGTAAGCCACGTGCCGATCGGATGCTGGACAAGGATATTCGAGGCCACCACGACGATGGCCATGGCGAGCACGCCATAAAGCGAAATGCGGGTCATGTCTGTTTTTCCGTTTTGACAAGGTCGCGGAGACTTGGCCCCCCGCGCATCGGGGGACGCGCGCCCCCTACGCCCCGCTCGTTGCACTGTCAACAGTGTGGTGCGGCGGCTGGGTCAATCGGCCAGGCGGTACTCGACGATTTCGGTCGATTGAAAGAAGTTGAAATTGTCATCCGCCAGCAGCGTCAGCCAGATCGCGCCGTCCGGGCCGCGCCAAACCGATATGCCTTCGAGATTGTCATGCAGACCGGGTTGGGTTTCCAGATCGGTGCGTTCATCTGACAGTTCGGTATCCGAAGTTGCAAAGCTACGCACACGGCTGGAAAACCCGGCCAGACCGTGCAATTCCCGCTCAAGCAGATAAAGCCGCCCATCCGGGCCGAAATCGGCCCCGACGGCCAGGTAGCCGCCATCGCGGCGCAGACCAAAAGGTTGATCCCACACACCGTCACGATAGCGCCAGACGGGGAAGGGGCGGTCCAGTTCGCCTGATCGTTCGGGAAGGGTATACAGCGTCCCATCCGGGCCGATGGCCAGCGCCTCGAGCGCCGAGTTGCGTTGCATCCGGCCGAATTCGCGCGGGCTGATCAGGTTTTGGGCGGGGCCGTCGATTGTGTCATAGCGCAGGATGCGGGCGATGTTTTCAAAGGACACATAGAGCGTGCCATCCGCCGCGAGGGCTAGACCTTCAGAGTCGTTGCGTCCGTCATCCAAGGGCGCCTCAAACCGGCCGCGCAGAAAGCGCATCGGCCGCGCGTCTACAGCAGTGATGCGCCCCTCGGCATCGCGGGTGATCTGCCCCCGCGTCCAAGCCCCGCGATCCGACAG
>PNND01000191.1 GCA_013824045.1 Rhodobacter sp.
GGCGGGATACATACTGATATTCCGGGCAGGGGCAAGCACGAAAGCACATGGGTTTGGCGATCACTTGGCCTTGCGCCGCGCCGCTTCGGCGACCCGTCCCCGCAGATCAATCAGGCGATCGCGCAGGTGGATCAATTGCGACTGCACGTCGGAAACATCATCGGGAGAGGTGCGTCGCAACAAAGCTGCGACGGTCGCTGACTGGATCGGTTCGTTGTCTTCGGGACGTTCTTGTTCTGCTGCTGGTGACGAATCGCTTGCACCATCCGGTGCACCGGTCCCTGCCTCGTCACTGTCCGGGAGGGGATCAGTTGCACCGTCAGTCCCCGAGGCTTTGGACGTTGCTTCAAGGCTGATCTGTGGTTCATCTGCAGGGTGACCTTGGGCAATCAGATCGTCCTCAGCCAGCAGTGCTCTAGGCGCTTCGTCCAAGGCAGCACCGTCTTCGGCCCTTGGCTCCTGCGGGACAAGATCATGTTCGATCTGCCCCAGCTCAACAGGATCACCGGGATCACCCGGCCACGTACCCTTCCCGTCATCATCAGAAGGACTACTCAGATCGGCGGGCGGCCAAAGTTCGGTTTGCACGGAAAGCCCGTCGCGCGCCACTTCCTGACGGCTCAACGCCGTTTCAAGCGAGATGATCTGCGCGCTTTGCAACGCCTCGGACGATGGCGGCTCGCTGTCGGTCATCCGATCCCGTGGACCATATTCCGCGCTCAGCACCGCTTCGATATCGGGTTCATCCATCACGATCCCCGCATCGCCGGATGCCAAGCTGGCGACATGCCTAATGCCATGTTCCCGCAGGATTTTCTGCACGCCGCGGATGGTCATGCCCTCGTCATGCAACAGCTTTTTGATGCCGGAGAGAAGCGCTACATCCGCAGGGCGGTAATAGCGACGCCCTCCGGCGCGCTTGACCGGCCGGATCTGCGGAAAGCGGCTTTCCCAAAAGCGCAGCACATGCGCGGGCGTGTCAAGAAAATCGGCCACTTCGCTGATTGTGCGAAACGCCTCTGGCGACTTGTCCATCGGCGGGCGATCTCCTTACTTCTTGGATCCTGCGGCGACCCGGTCCTTCATCAGGTGTGATGGCCGAAACGTCAGAACCCGGCGCGGGCTGATCGGCACTTCATCCCCAGTTTTGGGGTTCCGTCCAACGCGCGCGGACTTGTCACGCACCGAGAAGGTGCCAAAGGACGAAATCTTGACCGTGTCGCCAGAGGCCAAGGCGTCTGACATATGCTGCAGCACACTTTCCACAAGAAGCGCGCTTTCGTTGCGCGACAGTCCGACCTCACGGAATACGGCTTCCGACAGGTCCATCCGCGTTAACGTCTTTTCACTCATTCTATCCCCCCCGGGCGTTTCACGACAGAGTGAGCGGTTTGGGATTCCGAGTCAATATCAACAACTTGTCCCGCTGCTTTCAGTCAATGACAGGGGCCTACCAGCGCAGAACAACCGATCCCCAAGCCAGACCGCCGCCGATCGCCTCGGTCACAACCAGATCGCCGGGTTTGATCTGGCCGCGCGCTTTGCCTACGGAGAGGGCCAGAGGGATAGAGGCGGCAGATGTGTTGCCGTGGTCTTGCACGGTGACCACCACGCGGTCCATCGGGACCTGCATGCGTTTTGCGGTTGCCTCGATGATCCGGATATTGGCCTGATGCGGAACAATCCAATCCACATCGCCGCTGGTCAGACCCACCTTTTCCAATGAGGTATGGGCCGTTTCCGCCAGCTTTTCGACAGCGTGGCGGAACACTTCCTTGCCCTCCATTCGCAGATGGCCGGTTGTGCCGGTAGACACACCGCCATCAACGTAGAGAAGATCGCGGTACCGCCCGTCGGAATGCAGGTCAGTGGAAAGGATCCCACGATCCGCAGCGGTGCCGGAACCTTCGATGGCCTCAAGCAAAACCGCCCCGGCCCCATCTCCGAACAACACGCAGGTAGAGCGGTCGGACCAATCCATAAGTTTTGAGAATGTCTCGGCGCCGATCACCAGAATCCGTTTTGCCTGACCCGACAGGATCAGCGCATTGGCATTGGCCATGGCATAAACGAATCCGGCGCAGACTGCCTGCACGTCAAAGGCAAAGCCACGTGTCATGCCCAGCCCCGCCTGCACCATGGTGGCAGCCGAAGGAAAGGTCAGATCCGCCGTCGATGTGGCAAGGATGATGGCATCCACGTCGTCCGCGTTCATCCCGGCATCGGCCAGCGCTGCCTGCGCCGCGCGGATGGCGAGATCGGATGTCGTCTGCCCTTCGGCCGCGAAATGCCGCCGTTCGATACCGGACCGGGTGCGGATCCATTCATCGCTGGTCTCGACCAGGGTTTCCAGTTCAGAATTCGGGACAAGCCTTTCGGGCAGATAGTGCCCGACGCCCTTTACGACGGCGCGTATCGTCATTCCTTGGTCCCGCCTCCCGCCCCCGGCTCCGGAGCGGACGGGGTTTCTTCTGCCGCGGCATCCTGCCCCGAGCGCATGGCGGACGCAACCCGTGCGGCGAGCCGGTCCTGAAAACCTGCAGCGGCCAGTTGTCGAGCAAGGCCAATGGCTGCCGCCACGCCAGTCGCATCTGCCGAGCCATGGGATTTCACGACCGTTCCGTTCAGACCGAGGAAAACACCCCCGTTCGCCCGGCGCGGGTCCATCCGCCTTTGCAGACGTTTCAGGGTGCTGAGGGCAAAGAGGGCAGCAAGGCGCGAGAACACGGATGCGTTGAACTCTTCGCGCAGGAAATCCGAGATCAGCTTGGCCGTTCCCTCTCCGGTCTTGAGCGCGATATTGCCGGTAAAGCCGTCGGTCACGATCACATCAACGCGGTCAGACGGGATGTCGCTGCCTTCGACAAAGCCTATGAAATCAAAGCCGCCCGCTTCGGCCTGCGGCCCAAGCAGTTCATGCGCCTCTTTCAGTTCGGCGCGGCCCTTGTGTTCTTCGGTTCCCACATTCAGCAGGCCCACGCGTGGGCGGGTCAGGCCCAACCCGTTGCGGGCATAGGATGCGCCCATCATCGCGAATTGCAGCAGATCGCCCGCCTCGGCCTTTACGTCGGCGCCCATGTCGAGCATGACGTTGAACCCGCCCGGATTGCGTGAGGGCCAGAGGCTGGCGATGGCAGGGCGGTTGATGCCGGGCAGGCGGCGCAGGCGCAGCATCGCAATGGCCATCAGGGCGCCGGTATTGCCGCAGGACACGGCCACCGAAGCCTCGCCCTGCTTGATGCTGTCGATGCAGGACCACATCGACGTTCCGTCGCCATGGCGCATGACATGGCTGGGCTTGTCTTGCATAGACACCACGCGCTCTGCATGGCGGACTGTGACGCGGTCCTTCAAAGGGGCTTCACGATCGACCAGCCGGGTCAGTTCGGCATCATTTCCATGAAGGATGAAATCGACATCCGGATGCGCAGCCGCAGAAAGTGAAAGACCGGCAACCACGGCTGCCGGCCCTCTGTCGCCACCCATGGCGTCAACAGAAATCACGATGCGGCGCGGGCCGTCGGTTGCCGGAGTGTGAAGTCCGTTGGCCATCGGGCTGGGCGTCTTGGAGGCGGCTTACGCCGCGTCCTCGTCCAGATCGACTTCCTTGACGGTCGCCACGACTTCGCGGGCGTCATAATGACCGCAAGCGCTGCACACGTGATGCGGACGCTTCAGCTCGCCACAGTTGGAGCATTCCTGCGGATTGCCGGCAACAAGGGCGTCATGTGCGCGGCGCATGTTGCGCTTTGAACGGGTGACTCGGTTCTGCGGGACAGCCATGTCTCGACCTCGGGTAGTGGGGGCATGCCCCTGATTTCGCTTTGCGATCAGCGGTTTGCCCGCCTATCGTGCGAGCCCGTACCAGCCATCGAATGAGGCGCGGAAAATACTCGGATTTGGTGCGGGCGCAAGCCCCTTTCTTGCGGGTGGGTGCCGGGACCTATTCCTTGCTTTCCGGCCCCTCATCGGTAGCGGCAAGACGGTCCCGCAGGGCGGCAAGACCGGCAAAGGGTTTGAGGTCCGCCTCGCGCAGCGGTTCGGTGCCGGGGGGGGCAAAAACCGCCTCTCCCAGCGCAACATCGGGCGCGCGGGGATAGAGCGGCAGGGAAAGTGCCAGTGCTTCTATCGCGACGGCACCAAGGTCGATCACTTCGGGCAGGGGTTCCTGCGTATCGTCTTCGGGCATTTCCACCTCGTCGCCTTCGGGTTCCTGCCAGTTTGACAGATAGCTGCGGCGGATGGTTTCGGTGATGGTGGCCGGAACGGGGGCGAGGGTTACGGAACAGGGTTGCACCACAGAGGCGGTCAGTTCGGCCTCAAGCACATAGTCATTGCGGCCCGTAGGGCGAAGCTCGCCGCGGAAACGGAAGGCTGGCAAATCCAGCAGATCAAGGGAGGCGGCAATGGCTTCACGCGCGGTTGCCTCTGGACGCAGATCAAAGCGTGTGGGCTTGCGCGGGGACAGGGCACCGCTGCGCAGCGGATGGTGCAAGGGCGGTGCTGCCGGATCATGGGGCGGGGTATCTGTCATCGGGCAGGGCTCCGGTCGGTATTTGGGGTGTCTTGGCCGCATGTTCCTGCCATGTCCGGCTTGGTCGGGGCTGTTCCATTCTTGAACAGTGGCCCGTCCTTCTGTAAGCCGGAACAAAAGCGCCGCATGCGACCGTTACTTTTTGCAATACGTGTTGTGCTGTAGCATGACAAGGCAAGCAGGTTCGACAAACGGTTCGCGCGGCAGAGGCAGGTAGGGAACGGAATGAGTTTCTTCGGCAAAATGGCGGCCTCTGCGGGTTTGGGCAGGGGAATCCGGTTGGGCCTGATCGGCGCGGTTCTGCTGATCGCGGCATGCTCCACGGTCTATCGCAATCACGGCTATGTGCCGACCGACGATGAGCTGGCGCTGGTCGAGGTTGGGGCGGATACGCGCGAAACAGTCAGCGAAAAGATCGGGCGGCCGACAGCTTCGGGCCTGTTGAACGATACAGGCTGGTTCTACGTGCAAAGCCGCTGGGCCTATCGCGGCGCGTTCGAGCCGAGGGAGATCGAGCGTCAGGTGGTGTCGATCACCTTTACAGAGGCCGGTCGGGTGGAGAACATCGAACGCTTCGGGCTGGAGCGGGGCAAGGTTGTGCCGCTGTCGCGCCGTGTGACGGAAACCAGCGTGAAGGGATTGAGCGTGATCCAGCAACTGCTTGGCAGTTTCGGGCGGATCGGGCCGGGTGTCATCACCGGGGAATGAGCAGACAAATCATTCTAAACGTTTAAGGATCGGAGGGGCGCAGCAGGGCTGCGCCCTTTTCCATTTACCAAATGTTTACGCTTAACCGTTTCTTTACGAGTCAGGCTCGAAGGTCAGCGCGACGCCGTTGATGCAATAGCGCAGCCCGGTTGGCGCGGGGCCATCGGGGAAGACATGGCCCAGATGCGCTTCGCAGCGGTTGCAATGCACCTCGGTGCGGCGCATCCAGAGGGTGCGGTCCTCTTGTTCGCCCACCATTTCGGAATCGATGGGCTGCCAGAAAGACGGCCAGCCCGTGCCGCTATCGAATTTGGTGCGCGCATCGAACAGGGGTGCATCGCAGCACACGCAGCGGAAGGTGCCCGCCGCCTTCGGGAAGTCATCATGGGTAAAGGCGCGTTCAGTGGCGTGCTTGCGTGTCACGCGGTAGGCGAGGTCTGACAGTTGCGACCGCCATTCGGCATCTGTTTTCACAACCTTGTCCATTTCTGGTCTTCCTTCTGTTCTGTCGGGCGTCGCGGCATGCGCGGGGGGCTTGCGTCCCGCTTTCGGCTGGCCTCATATCTAGGCCGCCGCAGGTGTGACGCCAAGCGGCAAGGAGCCTGCACCCGTGTTGCCGTTCTGCAAGGGCCGCTTTCGCGCCCGACTGGCCGAGTCCCCGGAAGATATACGCGCCGTGCAGCGGTTGCGTTACATGGCGTTCCGCGCGGGGCGCGTGGCGGGGGCAGAGGATGGACTGGACCGCGATGCCTTTGATGAACGGTGCCAGCATCTTCTGATCGAAACGCTAACGGAGGGTGCGGTTGTCGGGACCTGCCGTCTGCTGATGATCCGTGATGCCGACATGCTTCAGGCGTGCTACGCCGCGCAGTTCTATGATCTGGCGCCGCTGATCCAGCACCGGACACCGGTTCTGGAGATCGGTCGGTTCTGCCTTTCGCCCACCGAGGGTGATGCGGACGCGCTGCGCCTCGCTTGGGCTGCACTGACGCGGATCGTCGATGCCGAGGGGGTGACGCTGATGTTCGGCTGCTCTTCCTTTGCCGGGGTCGAGGTGGGGCCGCACCAGGATTCGCTTGCGCTTCTGGCGACGGCGCATATCGGCCCGTCTGATCAGCGGCCCGGGCGCAAGGCCGAGGCCACCGTTGCGCTGCAGGCCGTTCCGCATGATCCGAAGCGGGCACTGGGGCAGATGCCGCCGCTGCTGCGCAGCTACCTAGCCATGGGGGGG
>PNND01000130.1 GCA_013824045.1 Rhodobacter sp.
CGCGACAGTTCCAATTCGCTGCGCGGCGTGCGTTCAAGCTGGCGCAGTTCCTGAAACGCGGTGTTGAGCGCATCCCAGACTTGCGTGGTCAGCGCGGTGCGGACGATGCGGCCGTTTTCACGCGCCGTGGTGATGCAGGAGGCCACGGAAGAGGGGTTGTCGTGATCGAAAAACAGGAAGCTTTCGATGTTGCGCTGGATCGGATCGCCGTATTTCTTGGCGAAGGCATCAGCATTGCCCGATGCCTGCAAGAGCGAATCCCATTCGTTGCGGTATCCGGCGGCAGAGGGCAGCAGGGCGATGCGCGAGCCTACCTCAAGTAAACGGGCGGCGGTTTCGGCGCGCTCCATATAGCGGGCGATCCAGAACAGGTTGTCGGCGGTCCGGCTTAGCATGTCATTCTCACTCCGCCAGCACCCAAGTATCCTTCACCCCGCCCCCTTGGGAGGAGTTGACCACCAGTGATCCTTCGGTCAGCGCGACGCGGGTCAGCCCGCCGGGGACCAACTCGATGCGTTCCCCCACAAGGCAATAGGGCCGCAGGTCGACATGGCGCGGGGCCACGCCTTCGGCCACGAAGGTGGGGGTGGTCGATAGCGCCAGTGTGGGCTGGGCGATGTAGTTGCCGGGATCGGCAAGCACCTTGGCGCGGAACATTTCCACCTCTGCCTTGCTGGCCTTGGGGCCGACGAGCATGCCATAGCCGCCGGAGCCGTGAACTTCCTTAACGACCAGTTCGCAAAGGTTGTCGAGGACATAGCCGAGATCGTCCGGCTTGCCGCATTGCCAAGTGGGCACGTTTTGCAGGATCGGTTCTTCGCCCAGATAGAAGCGCACCATATCGGGGACGAAGGTATAGACGGCCTTGTCATCCGCCACGCCCGCGCCGGGGGCGGAACAGAGGCTGACGCCGCCGGAGCGGTAGACATCCATCAACCCTGGCACGCCCAGCGCGGAATCGGGGCGGAAGCAGAGCGGATCGATGAAAGCGTCGTCGATCCGGCGATAGATCACGTCCACGCGTTTCGGGCCTTCGGTCGTGCGCATCCAGACGAATTCGCCTTCGACGAACAGATCCTGCCCTTCAACCAGTTCGATGCCCATCAGATCGGCAAGGAAGCTGTGTTCGTAATAGGCGCTGTTGAAGGGCCCCGGGGTGAGCAGGACGATGGTCGGTTCCTTGGTGCATTTCGCGGGGGCGACAGAGGCGAAGGTGCGGCGCAGGATTTCGGGGTAGCGGTCCACGGGTTCGATCCGGTTGCCACGGAACAGGTCGGGGAACATCCGCATCATGATTTCGCGGTTTTCCAGCATGTAGCTGACGCCGGATGGGGTGCGGCAGTTGTCTTCCAGCACGAAGAAATCTTCCGGCCCGGTGCGGACGATGTCGATGCCGACGACATGGGAATAGACGCCCTTGGGCGGCTTGATCCCGGCGACGGCCTTTTCATAGGCCTCGTTCTGATAGACCAGCCGGGCGGGTATGCGGCCGGCGCGGACGATCTCGCCCCGCCCATAAACATCGACGAGGAAGGCGTTCAGCGCGCGGGCGCGTTGCTTGATGCCCTTTTCCAGCTTGGCCCATTCCGACCCGGTAAAGACGCGCGGGAACATATCGAAGGGGATCAGCCGGTCCGGATCGCCGCCTTCGCCATAGACGGCGAAGGTGATGCCGATACGACGGAAAAGCTCCTCGGCCTCGGCCTGTTTGAGGGTTCTGAGTTCGGCCGGCATGGCGTTCATCCAGTCTTCCAGCCGCGCATAGGGCGCGCGGACTTTGCCGCCGTGATACATCTCGTTGAAGTATTGCGTCACCGTCACCGCCCCTGCGCCATCCCACAGGCAGAGTAAATCAGGCGATCTTGCGGGGGGGAAGCGTTTCATCCGGCTGAATTGGGTGCAGCTTGAGCATATGCCCAAAATACAGGCGAAATCAGTGGCTGGCGTTGGGTTGGCGCGGCGCTAACTTGGGGATATGGCGCGAAATCCCGTCCTGACCTTCACTGACCGGGGCATTTACTGCCCGGATGGTGATTTTTTCATCGACCCGTGGCGACCGGTGGACCGGGCGCTGATCACGCATGGCCATTCCGACCATGCTCGCTGGGGGCATAAACGATACCTTGCCACGCATCAGGCGCTGCCGGTGATGCGGCACAGGTTGGGGCAAATCGAGGCGGTGGGGATCGCCTATGGCGAGCGGGTGCAGATCGGCGGGGTGACGGTGAGTTTTCACCCGGCGGGGCATGTGCCGGGATCGGCGCAGATCGCGGTGGAGCGGCAGGGCGAGGTGTGGGTCGTGTCAGGGGATTACAAGGTGGAGCCCGATGGGCTGGCCGAGGGGTTTGCCCCCATCCGGTGCCATGCCTTCATCAGCGAATGCACCTTTGGCCTGCCGGTGTTTCGTTGGCAGCCGCAAGAGCGGGTGATGGCGGAGATCACCCGGTGGTGGGCGGCCAACGCGGCGGCGAGAAAAGTGTCGATCCTTGGGGCCTATAGTTTCGGCAAGGCGCAGCGGTTGATGGCGGGGGTGGAGCCCATCGGCCCGATCCTGACTCATGGCGCAGTGGAGGAGATTACGGCGATCCTGCGGGCGCAGGGCTATGCGCTGCCTGAAACGGTGCGGGCAGTTGCGGGGGTGGATGGAAAGACACATCCGGGTGCCTTGGTGATTGCGCCGCCTTCGGCGCTGGGGTCGGCTTGGGCGCGGAAGTTCGGGCCTGCGGAGGAAGCCTTTGCCAGCGGCTGGATGGCGGTGCGCGGCATTCGCCGCCGCCGATCCTTGGGGGCGGGGTTCGTGGTGTCTGACCATGCCGATTGGGACGGGCTGAATGCGGCGATCCGGGCCACGGGGTGCGAGCGGGTTTTCGTGACCCATGGCTACACCGCGCCGTTCCGGCGCTGGCTTTCGGAACAGGGCTATGATGCGGGGATCGTGGCGACGGAGTATGGGGAGGAGGTCGAAGAGCTCCCCACCGAGGGCGCGGCATGAAGGACTTCGCCGCCCTTTTTGCCGCGCTGGATGGCACCACCAAGACATCCGCCAAGGTGGCGGCGCTGACGGAGTATTTCCAGACGGCACCTGAAGCGGACCGGGTCTGGACCATCGCGCTGTTGTCTGGGCGGCGGCCGAAGCGGAGTGTGACGTCAACCGAGTTGCGGGAATGGGCGGCGGAGGCGGCAGGGATGCCGCTTTGGCTGTTCGAGGAAAGCTATGCGATGGTGGGCGATCTGGCCGAGACCATCGCGCTGATCCTGCCTGTGGCCGAGGGAGCGGAGGCGCCGTCGCTGTCAGCGATCATCGCTGAGTTGACGCAGTTGACCGGGCAAGGCGGTGAGGTGCGAAAGGCGGCGATCCTGGCCTATTGGGCGCGGCTTGGCCCGACGGAGCGGCTGTTGTTCAACAAGCTGATCACGGGCGGGTTCCGGATGGGGGTGAGCCAAGGCTTGATGACGCGCGCGCTGTCGACCGCGACGGGGGTGGATGAGGCGGTGCTGGCGCATCGGTTGATGGGAGATTGGTCGCCCCAGACCATGCCATTCGAGAGGCTGGTGCGGGAGGATGCGTCAGGGTCGGCGTCGCGGCCTTATCCCTTTGCGCTGGCGGCCCCTTTGGAAGAGGGGCCGGAGACCTTGGGCGATCCGGGCGGGTGGCGGGCGGAGTGGAAATGGGATGGTATCAGGGGGCAGTTGATCCAGCGGGCGGGGGCCTTTGCCCTGTGGTCGCGGGGCGAGGAGTTGATCACCGACCGGTTTCCCGAATTCGCGCCTCTGGCAGATTTCCTGCCGCCCGGAACGGTGATTGATGGTGAGGTGCTGGCCTGGGACCATCAGGCGGGGCGGCCCCTGCCCTTTGCCGATCTGCAAAAGCGGATCGGGCGCAAGACGGTGCCCAAAAAGCTGCTGGTTGAGGCCCCTGCCCTGATGCTGGCCTATGACCTGTTGGAGGATGCGGGGCAGGATCTGCGGGATCGGCCCTTTGGCGAGCGGCGGGCGCGGCTAGAGGTGCTGGTGGCGGGGCTGCCGGAGGGGATGCCCCTGCGCCTGTCACCGGCGATCGGGTTTGAAAGCTGGGACGGTCTGACGGCGAAGCGGCAGGCCGCGCGGGAGATGCGGGCCGAGGGGGTGATGCTGAAACGCGCGGCGTCGCCCTATCATGTGGGGCGCAAGCGCGGGGATTGGTGGAAGTGGAAGCTGGACCCGTGGACGGTGGATGCAGTGATGATCTATGCGCAGGCGGGGCATGGGCGGCGGGCGAACTTGTATACCGACTTCACCTTTGCGGTGCGCGATGGCAATGCGCTGGTGCCGTTCACTAAGGCCTATTCGGGCCTAACGGATGCCGAGTTCGGTGAGATCACCCGATGGGTGCAGAAGAACACGCTGGAACGGTTCGGCCCGGTGCGGCGGGTGCCGCCGGAACTTGTGTTTGAGATCGGGTTCGAAGGGATACAGGAAAGCCCGCGCCACAAATCAGGGATCGCGCTGCGCTTTCCCCGGATGATCCGCTGGCGGCGCGACAAGCCGGTGGACGAGATCGATACGCTGGAGGGTTTGCGCGACCTGCTGCGGGTCTCGCGCGGGTGAGGCGTCGGCAGCGGGGGTTTTGCACCCCATCGTCCATCGGGTCTTGAACCAATGGCGACTCCGATGGCCAACCCCCGCAGGATATTTGAACAGAGAAGATGCAGGCGATGGGATTGCGCCGAAGTGAAGGAGCTTCCCTTGCACCTTTGGGCCTTGGCGCACTAGATGGAGGGCAAGCTTATGCATGAGGTTTTCCTATGACGCTTCCCCTGCCCCGTCCGGTTTTTGATGCAAATGCCACTGGTGGGGGCCTCGGCAAGTTGCCCGACTGGGATTTGACGGATCTCTATGCCGCCCCGGATGCACCGGAATTTTCACGTGATATGGCGTGGCTTGAGAAGGCCTGCGCTGATTTCGCGGGGCAGTATGAGGGCAAGCTGGCTAGCCTTGACGCGGCCGGGTTGCTGGCCTGTGTTCTGGCCTATGAGCAGATCGACGTGGTGGCTGGGCGGATCATGTCCTTCGCCGGCCTGCGCTATTACCAGAACACGATGGACAGCGACCGTGCCAAGTTCATGGCCGATGCGCAGGACCGGATCACCACCTTCACCACGCCGCTGGTGTTCTTTAGCCTTGAATTCAACCGGCTGGATGAGGGGCATCTGACCGGCCTTTTGGCGCAGAACGCGGATCTTGCGCGCTACAAGCCGGTGTTCGACCGGATGCGGGCGATGCGGCCCTATCAGCTGTCGGATGAGTTGGAAAAGTTCCTGCATGACAATTCGGTCGTGGGGGCGAGCGCGTGGAACAAGCTGTTTGACGAGACGATGGCCGGGCTGATGTTCACCGTCGCGGGTGAGGAGGAAGAGCTTAACCTTGAGGCCACGCTGAACCTGCTGACGGATACCGACCGCGCCAAGCGCGAGGCGGCAGCGCGGGCGCTGGCGGTGGTGTTTGACAAGAATATCAAGCTGTTCTCACGCGTGCACAACACGCTGGCCAAGGAGAAAGAGGTCGAGGATCGCTGGCGCAAGATGCCCACCCCGCAGACCGGGCGGCACCTGTCGAACCATGTGGAGCCCGAGGTGGTGGAGGCGCTGCGCAATGCCGTGGTGGCGGCCTATCCGAAGCTGAGCCACCGCTATTACCGGCTGAAGGCGAAGTGGATGGGGTTAGAGACCTTGCAGATATGGGATCGCAACGCCCCTTTGCCTATCGAGACGCCTAAGACCGTGGACTGGGATACGGCAACCGCGATGGTGCTGGACGCCTATGGCGCGTTCGACCCGAAGATGGCCGATCTGGCAAAGCCGTTCTTTGAGCGGGGCTGGATTGATGCGGGGGTGAAACCCGGCAAGGCCCCCGGCGCGTTCGCCCACCCGACAGTGACGGCGGTGCATCCTTATGTGATGCTGAACTATCTGGGCAAGCCGCGCGATGTGATGACGCTGGCGCATGAGTTGGGGCATGGTGTGCATCAGGTTCTGGCGGCCGGTCAGGGGGAGTTGCTGTCATCGACGCCCCTGACGCTGGCCGAGACGGCATCGGTGTTCGGCGAGATGCTGACCTTCCGCAAGCTGTTGGACGGGGCCAAGTCGCAGGCCGAGCGCAAGACGTTGCTGGCGGGCAAGGTCGAAGACATGATCAACACGGTCGTCCGGCAGATCGCGTTTTATGATTTTGAATGCAAACTGCACGCGGCGCGGCGTGAGGGCGAGTTGACGCCGGATGACATCAACGCGCTGTGGATGAGCGTGCAGGCGCAAAGCCTTGGCGATGCGTTCGAATTTATGGACGGGTATGAAACCTTCTGGGCCTATATCCCGCATTTCGTGCATTCGCCGTTCTATGTGTAC
>PNND01000126.1 GCA_013824045.1 Rhodobacter sp.
GTATTCGCCAGTTCCGCCGCCAATATCAGCAGCCCCAGCGCAAGGATCAGCGCCCGCTCGCCCGCCGTCAGGTCCAGCGTGAACGCCATCGTGGCCGAAATCACATTCACAAGCGTCCATTGCCGCAGCGATTTCTCTCGTGCCCAAGCCGACACCCAGCCCTGCCAGGACCAGATCGTCGTATTGCCGATCCGGCGTATCTCTGCCTTCAGCCAGCCGATCATCGCGCCTTCTCCCTGCCTGCCGCAGGGGAAGGCTTACCCTGCGCGATCCAGCGCGTCGAGATAGGCCCGCACACAGGTCACCACATGGGCGAAGCGGTCGCCGCCAAGATGCACACCGCCATACCAGCGCGTCACCACGATCACATGATCGACCAGCCCAGCGCGCTCCAGCATCCGCAGGATCACCGCCCCCGCCCCCGCCTCGCCATCATCACCCTTTTGCGGCCCGCCCTCGCTCAGGATGCAGGCCCAGGAATTATGCGTGGCCTTGGCGTATTTCTTGTCGCGCTTCAGGTCGGCCAGCAAGGCCTCTACCCCGGCGCGGCCCGCAACAGGCCCGCCCGACACGGCATAGCGCGACCCGCGATCGCGCAGGATTTCCCCAAGCTTCTCCATCCGCGCGACCCTGTCACGCGTTTCCCCGCGCCTCAAGCCCCCGGCGGATTGGCCAGGATCAGCCGCGCTTGATCAGCGCGGCACCAGCGCCTCGATCCCGTCCTTGTTCGCGCAAAACTCCGGCAGCCTGTCCGCCGTCACATGGCTTGCCAGCCAGCCGGTGCAATCCGCGTCCTGCCCGCAGGCTTGGCAGCGATCTACCAGCGCCGCCAGTTCCCCGCGCTGCAACCAGCCCTCGACCACCGCGCCGGTCAGGCTCACGCCCAGCACACGGCCCATCCCGCGCGTTAGACCCCAAGCCTTGGGTGCCTCTGCATATCCGATCATCCCGTCGCCTCCTTGCAGGGCCGCAAACCCGGCCCCGTGACGACAACCCTGCCCGCGCCCACCCCGCGCCGCCTTGACGCAGATCAAACCGCGAAACGGGGCGCTCAATACCCGCCCAGCTGCGCCACCACCGCCCGCACCTGCGCCTTGCGCTGCGAATTGGGCGGGTGGCTGCCCAGAAACTGATCCCCCGGATCGGGCAGCCGGTCAAAGAACCCCGCCCCCAACACCGGATCATATCCGGCATAAAAGGCGATCTCGGTGCCCAGCGCATCGGCCTCCAGCTCGAAATCGCGCGAATAGCGCCGCGCGCCCACTGTGGCCCCCATCTGCTGCGCCGCCTGTACGGCATCGGCCCCGGCCCCGGTCGCCTGCGCCAAAATCCCCGCTACCATCGCGCTCGCCATCGCCGTCTGCTGCTGCTGCGGGATATGGCCCAGAATGTGATGGCTCGCCTCATGGCCCAGCACGAAGGCGATCTCGTCGGCATTGCGCGCATCCGCGATCAGCGCCAGCGTAAAGCCCAGAATGGGCCGCCCCGTCTCATCCAGCGTCTGGAACGCATTCGGCCCCTGTCCGGGGCGATCATCGATCACGATGCGGAAATCGCAATTCACCCCCCGCGTGCGGGCGCGACAGATCTCCTCGGTCATCGGCTCCACCTGCCGCACCACGCGGATGAAATTCGCGGCCGCCTCCCGGGGGGGCAAGGGTGCTGCGGCCACCGCCGGCACAGGTGTCTCTGCGGGCAGGGGCGGCGGGTAACCCGCTTGATAGGTCGGCACACAGGCCGCCAGCCCGCCCACCGCCATGATCGCCAGAAGCATCGCCCGCATCGCCCGCCCAATCCATCCGTTCGCGCCACCCCGCTTTGGGGCCCGCAAATCTCGTTTCAACTCCGCTCATCGGCAATCTAGCAAAGCGCGCGGCACGAACCAGCCCCCACCGCCCCGCCTCACGCGCAATTCAGCACCCTTCCGCCCGCCGCCCCGCCTGCGCCCGGATTTCCCGATTGCACGCCCCCGCCCCGCCGCGCTAGCCTGATCTTATGTTCACCATCGAGCACGACTTTGACGCCACCGTCATCACCCTCATCGACGAGGGGCATGACGGCCTGCAGGAAGACATCACCATCCTCGCCTTCGAGGATTGCGTGACGCTGGAACAGCTTGACCCGCTGACCGAAGAACCCGTCCGCATCACCCTGTCGATGACCCAGCTGCGCGATCTCGCCGCCGCGCTGGACCTGCCCGAAGGCAGCTACCGCATCGAAGGCAAACCCGCCAAGGGCTGATCCGCGCGCCAACGGCCCAAGCCCGGCCGCGCCCGGCCCCTACTCCAACCGAAACCGCTTGCCCCGCGCCTAACCTGCCCGCAACCGCAGCACCGAGGCCCCGATGACCACCGCCTTCTACACCGATGAACGCACCTTCTGGCACCATGGCGGCAACTATGCCCTCACCCTGCCCGTGGGCGGCCCCATCGGCGCGCTGGTCCAGCCGGGCGGCGGCCTGCCCGAATCGCCCGAAACCAAACGCCGCCTCAAGAACCTGATCGAGGTGACGGGCCTGATCCACCACCTCTCCCCCCGTTCCGCCGACCCCGCCACCCGCGAAGACCTGCTCCGCGTCCACCCCGCCGCCTATCTCGACCGGTTCAAGGCGCTCTCCGATGCCGATGGCGGCGAGTTGGGCCCCCGCGCCCCCTTCGGCCGCGGCGGCTATGAACTGGCCGCCCTCTCCGCGGGTCTCGCCAAACGCGGGCTGATCGACATCCTTACCGGGCAGGCCACCAACGGCTATGCCCTCTCGCGCCCGCCGGGGCATCACTGCCTGCCCGATCATCCCAACGGCTTCTGCCTTCTGGCCAATATCGCCATCGCCATCCGCGCCGCCCAAGCGGAAACCGGCGCGCAACGCTTCGCCGTGATCGACTGGGACGTTCACCACGGCAACGGGACCGAGGCGATCTTTCTGGGCGACCCCGACGTCCTCACCATCTCGCTCCATCAAGACCGCAACTATCCAACCGACACAGGCCATGCCGACATACGCGGCCAAGGCGCCGCCCGTGGCACCAACCTCAACATCCCCCTGCCCCCCGGCACCGGCCACAAAGGGTATATCGAGGCGTTCCAACGCCTCGTCCTCCCCGCCCTGCACGCCCACAAACCCGATGCCATAATCATCGCCTGCGGTTTCGATGCCGCCGCACTCGATCCCTTGGGTCGCATGCTCGCCACCGCCGACACCTTCCGCCAGATGACCCGCCTCACGCTGCAGGCCGCCGATGCGCTTTGCGACGGCCGCCTCCTCGCCGTGCATGAGGGCGGCTATTCCGAGGTTTACGTCCCCTTCTGCGGCCATGCCGTGATCGAGGAACTGGCCCAAAGCGCCGGGTCTGGTACGGCCACCGCCCCCGATCCCCTCGCCGCCACCCTGAACGCCCGCCAGCCCGACCCCCGGTTTGACGCCTTCCTCACCCGATGGCTCGATGATCTCGAAACCCTCTTCACAAAGCCCTGACCCGCCAAAACTCCCCTTGCCCCTTCACCTTGGCTCAAATACCCAAAACCCCGAGCCAAGCGCGCAGGCGCGCAGGCGAGACAAAAGCAATGCGGGCGCATGCCCGCTCCGCCAATAACCCCACCTCACCGCCCCGCGCTACGCCGGGACAGCAAGGCCCCCCATATGCCCGCAAACGACACCGCCTTCCAATTCCTCGCCACCCGCCAATCCTACCCTTCCAAGGTGATGACTGGCCCCGCCCCCGACCGCGCCGCGCTGGAGCCGATCCTGCAGGCCGCGCTGCGCGTGCCCGATCATGGCAAGCTGGAACCCTGGCGGCTGGTCGTGGGCTATCGCCCCGCGCTGTCAACATGGGCCGATCTGGCCGAGGCGCGGGCGCGCGAGCTTGGCGGTGATCCGGAAAAGATCGAGAAAGGCCGCGGCCAGTTCGACCGCTCCCACCTTGCCGTGGTGGTGATCGCCGCGCCCAAAGCCTCGGACAAGATCCCCGAAATCGAACAGACGCTGTCGGCCGGCGCGCTCTGCGCGGGCGTGGTGAACGCCGCCACGGCGGCTGGCTGGGGGGCCAACTGGCTTTCGGGCTGGGTCAGCCATGACCGCGCCTTCGTCACCCGCGCCTTCGGCTGTACGGACACGGAATGGGTGGCAGGCATCATCCATATCGGCACGCCTGGCAACCCGATGCCCGACCGCCCCCGCCCCGACCCTGCCCACACCATCCGCTGGGCCTGACACCCGGACCCGAACCGAAAGGCACATCCCCATGGGCATGATCTTCGCCAGTTTCTCCCGCGCCTTGGGGCAATGGACCGACAGGCGCTTTCGCCGCGTGGTGCTTCTGGGCGTGGGTCTGACGCTGGCCCTACTGGTCGCGCTCTATGCGCTGATGATCGCCGCGATCCAGTGGCTGGTGCCAGAAACCACCGATCTGCCGCTGCTTGGCCCGGTGGGCGGCCTCGACACGCTCTTGTCAGTGGGCTCGATCTTCCTGATGCTGCTCGCCTCGGTCTTCCTCATGGTTCCCGTCGCCTCGGCCTTCACGGGTATCTTCCTCGAAGAGGTGGTCGATGCGGTCGAAGACCGCCACTACCCCACTCTGCCCGATGCCCGCCCGCAGACCCTGTCCGAAGGCCTGATCGGCGCGGTGAATTTCTTCGGCATCGCGCTGGGGGCGAACCTGATCGCGCTGTTTCTGTGGCCCTTCGCCGGGCCACTGGTGCCGGTGCTGTTCTGGGGGCTGAACGGCTATCTTCTGGGGCGGGAATACTTCACCCTTGTGGCCCAGCGCCGCGTGGGCCGGGTCGAGGCCCGCGCGCTGTGGCGCGCCAACAAGACGCGGCTCTGGGGCGCGGGCATCCTGATGGCTGCGCCGCTGTCCATACCCGTGCTGAACCTCTTGATCCCGGTCTTCGGCGTGGCGACCTTCGCCCATCTCTTCCACCAGGTGAACCGCCGCTGATCCAGCGGCGCGGCGTGCCGCCGCACGCCTTTTGTGTCGGAGGCGCCTGCGCGCCTCCTCCGCGTTCAGGAGGCGTTCCGCCCCCTCTTGTCCCGCCTGCGGCGTGCCAATTCACCCCCTGAGGGTATTTTCGGCCAAGATGAAGGGGGCAGGATCAGTCCGTCATCACCCCGCGCCAGTCGATATCGCGGACCGAGATCACGCCGGACAGGATGATCCCCGCCAGCACGACCCAGACCAGCGCGGCGATCCATGTGGTCATCCGCGCCTTCTGGCCCACGATATCCCGCGCGGGGGCACCCTTGGGCGTGCCGGGCACCACCTCACCGGTATCCCCTTGGCTTACAAAGCGGATGGGCAGCACGATGAAGAACACCATGAACCAGGTCACGGCATAAAGAACGATGGCCGATGTGATGCTCATGACCTTACACCTGCTCCAGTTCGACCAGACAGCCGTTGAAATCCTTGGGATGCAGGAACAGCACCGGCTTGCCATGCGCGCCGATCTTCGGCTCGCCCGTGCCCAGCACCCGCGCACCGGATGCCTTCAGCCGATCCCGCGCTTGCAGGATATCGTCGACCTCATAGCAGATGTGGTGAATCCCCCCTGCCGGGTTCTTTTCCAGAAAGCCCGCGATGGGGGAGTTTTCGCCCAGCGGATAGAGCAGCTCGATCTTGGTGTTCGGCAATTCGATGAAGATCACCGTCACCCCGTGATCCGGCTCATCCTGCGGCGCGCCGACATGAGCGCCCAGCGTGCCGCGATACTGCTCGGCCGCCGCTGCCAGATCCGGCACGGCAATGGCCACATGGTTCAATCGTCCGATCATCGCCCACCCCTTCGCTGGCTCCTGCCCTGCGTTATGGGTGCGCCCCGCGCCCCGTGCAAGGGGCGCCACCGTCGCAGCCGGTGTTTTCGGATCGCCTCACTTCGGCCCCGACTTAACCACCTATTCATGTCTGTCTTGCAGGATCAACCGGACCGTTCCGGAGGAGATCAGATGAACACCCCTGCCCCGCCGCCGCCGCCGCCTGTCTTGCGTGATCCGGTCAACGCCCGCCTTGCCACCCTCTATCCCGGCTGAAGCGCCCCATCAAAGCGCCGGATCAGACGATACCCGCACCAGCCCGGTCAGATCGGACAGCCGTTCCCGCTGCCGCCCCGTGGCATCGAAATTCGCAGGCGACAGCCAGGCCGCATAGGCCTCGCGCAGCGCGGGCCATTCGCTGTCGATCATGGCAAACCACGCCGTATCCCGGTTCGCGCCCTTGATCACCATATGCTGGCGGAACACGCCCTCGAAGGAGAACCCCAACCGCTGCGCCGCCCGCCGCGACGGCAGGTTCAGAGCGTTGCATTTCCATTCATAGCGCCGATAGCCATGGGCAAAGGCCCAATCCATCATCAGAAACATCGCCTCGGTCGCCGCCCGGCCCCGCTGC
>PNND01000227.1 GCA_013824045.1 Rhodobacter sp.
TGTGGCCCGCGATGTGGGCCGCCTGACCTATACCCAGCTTCTCAACACCCGCGGCGGGATCGAGGCCGACCTGACGGTGGCCCGCCTCTCCGACGACCTCTTCTACATTGTCACCGGCACCGGCTTTCGCACCCATGACATAGCCTGGATCGCCGACCACCTGCCCGCCACAGGCTGCACCCTGACGGACGTGACCGAAGACTGGGGCACCCTTTCCCTCATGGGCCCCCTGGCGCGGAAAGTACTGGCGCAAGTCACCGATGCCGATGTGTCGAACGCCGCCTTCCCCTTCGGCCATGCCCGCGAGATCACCATCGCCAGGGCAAAGGTGCGCGCCCTGCGCGTCACCTATGTGGGCGAGTTGGGATGGGAGCTTCACACCCCCCTCGCTCAGACCGGCGCGGTGTTTGACGCGCTCATGGCCGCAGGCGGCACTGAAATCCGCCCCGTCGGCTACCGCGCGCTGGAAACCCTGCGGCTAGAGAAAGGCTACCGCGCCTGGTCGTCCGACATCACCCCCAATGACACGCCCTTCGAGGCGGGTCTTGGCTGGGCCGTCAAGCTCAAGGCCAACACCCCCTTCATGGGCCGCGCGGCGCTTGAAGCGGCACAGGGCAAGCCGCTGACCAAACGCTTCGCGGGCTTTACGCTGTCCGATCCCGTTGCCGTGCTGGTGGGCCGCGAAACCATCCTGCGCGACGGGCAACCGGTGGGCTACCTCACCTCCGGCGGCTATGGCTATAGCGTCGGGCAGAGCATCGGCTACGGCTATGTCCGCAACCCCGATGGTGTGGCGCAAGACTGGCTCACCTCGGGCAGCTATCAGCTTGTCGTGGCCGGCGACGCCCTGCCCGCCACCCTCGCGCTCGGCCCGCTGGTTGATCCCGAAGGCGCGCGCATAAAGGCCTGACTGCCGCGCTGGGTGGCGCAGGCAGAGGGGTATTTGAACCAAGGTGAAACAGCCATTTCATCTCGGCAAAAACACTCCTGTGACGCCGATGCAAGGCGCTCGCGCAGAAGAACGCTCCCTCACACCCGCCGCAGAACGACGGCAAGCGATGGCACCGTCCCCGGTTCTCCGGGCATCGAGATATAGGGGTCGGTCTGTTCCACGATCTTCACATCGGTATGCACGCCCTTCTGCACCGACGGCTGCACACCCAAAGCGGCGCCAAAACCCGCTTCCCACAGCGTCGTCTTCACCGTCAGCACGATCACCCCGCCGGGCCGCGTTATGCGGATCAGTTCCGGCAATCCTTCCACGCCCACATGGCCCGTGGTGAAGACACCGGTCGAGATCACACCCGCGAAGTACCCGGTTTCAAAGGGCAATTCCCGCCCCAGCGCCAGATTGTGCAGCCGCACATAACTCCCCTTGCGCCGCGCCACCTCCAGCATGCCGGGCGACAGGTCCAGCCCTTCGACGGGCGCAAAGCCCAGAATGCCCAGCCAATCCCCCAACAGCCCCGTCCCGCATCCCGCATCCAGCACGGGCCCCGCCCCGCGCGGCAAATGCCGCGCCAAGAGCGCCAACCCAACCGCCGGGTGGCGATACCCCGCCTTGGCCATCTCGGCGTCGTAAGTGCTTGCCCAAGCGTCATAAATGGCTGCCACGTCTTCGGGTGCGCGGGCGTCGTAGACCGCGCCCAGATGCCCGTCATGCCCGCCAGATGCCATGATCCCCACTCCCCGCTTTGCGCTGCCTTCAGCTTGCGGCAGACTGATCCGCAACGCAACGGGAGGGGACCGCATGACCGACGACATCGCCGCAATCGCCGCAACAATCCCCGTCCTGCACGGCTTTCACGGCACGCCACGCCGCCTTGGGGGCCTGACCAACCGGGTCTGGCATCTGGGCGACCACATCCTGCGCATCCCCGGCGAAGGCACCGCCGAATACATCGACCGCGGCAATGAGGCCGCCGCCGCCCGCGCCGCCGCCGCTGCGGGTGTAGCGCCCGAAGTCCTTCATGCCGACCCCGACACAGGCCTCATGGTCACCCGCTTCATCCCTGACACTGTCACCATGACACCCGACCTGTTTCGTACCCGCCCCGGCAGCCCCGCCCGCGCCGCACATGCCTTTCGCCGCCTACATGACAGCGGCCAGACCTTCCCCGCGCGCTTTGACCTGTTTCAGATGATCGATGATTACCGCGCCCTGCTGGCCACGAAATCTACAGCCTTGCCAGAGGGTTACATGGAGGCTCTGCAGGATGCGCAAACGGTGCGGTCGGCACTTGATGCCCATCCCCGCCCACTTGTCCCCTGTCACTGCGATCCCTTGTGCGAGAACTTCCTCGATACCGGCACCCGCATGTGGATCGTCGATTGGGAATACTCCGGCATGAACGATCCGATGTGGGATCTGGGCGATCTGTCGGTCGAGGCAGGCTTTGACGTCGCGCAGGACCGCGAACTGCTGGAGGCCTATTTCGAGGGCGAGCCCACTGCCGCCGACCATGCCCGCATGGTGGCCTACAAGGCGATGTGCGATCTGCTCTGGACGCTGTGGGGATTGATCCAGCACGCCAACGGCAACCCCGCCGATGACTTTCTTGCCTATGCCACCACCCGATTCACCCGGTTTCGCCGCCTGATGCAGGATCCATCCATGTCGGCACATCTGGCCGCGATCCGTGCGGGTGGCTAGGACCACGAATCAACCTGCCAGGACTTCGCGTCTTGGTCACAATTACACCCGATCACGTGACGTCGTGCTGCGCCTGCACACGTCATGGTGGCGCGCCTTCCGAAAATCGCAAAGCGTTGCGTGCCGATTGGCGGTATTCCGGCTTTTTGCGCACAAAGTCATTCCCTCTGCCCTGAAATGCGGTATTAATAAGTCCTAACACTGGTTGGATTGTGGCGTTGGGCCGGAAGACTTCCGCGTTGGGAGATTTGATTATGCTCGGATATGCAAAAATGTGGTTGCAGTCGTTGGCTGCGGTGGTGCTCATCAGCGGCTCGGCAGTCGCTGCGCCGATCACTGTGGACCTGTCGACAGCACCGACCATCTCGAATTGCCGGATCGACACCGGACCAAGCGATTGCTTGGCAACGGTTCGCTATGCGCCGTCGCTCCTTGCGAACAATGTGCTGGATGTTCAGGTTAACGGACCGGCTTTGGTGTTCGATTTCCTTGAACTCAGAGCTTCAGCGCGTGACCGCTTCTTTCCGGACCTGTTCGATCTGAACGCCGCGCTGCGCTTCCTGCTGCCAGGCCTGCCCACCTTCGCAAGCACCGGCCTTGGTTCGAACTTCACGACAGACTTTAACAGCGACAACGGGCTGGCAGCGTTCATTGCCAACAGATATGACTTCCTCACCGGCAACTTGACCTGGGGATCCATTCCTTCGCAGCAAGTCGCAGGGCTGGGTCTGGTGACGGTTTCGTTCCTTCCGGTTCCGTCGACGCTCTTTGGCGAAGGCCCGGGCACCAACCCGTCGCGCGTCATCGTACAAGCTTCCATCAGCGTTGTGCCGCTGCCCGCAGGCGTCCTTCTGCTCGGTTCGGCCTTGTTCGGCTTGGCTGCCCTGTCGCGCCGTCGCAAGCTTGCCACGGCCTGAAAGAACTGACCCATCGCAATCTGGGGCGCTTCGGCGCCCCTTTTCTTTTGCGTGACGCTGTTTTGCCTGTATCGACGGTTCGCCTGTATCCGACGGTCAGTAGCCGCTCGCCGCCCCGGCAGACCGATACTTGTTCAGCACAACCCCAACCAGCGCCGTGCGGTCCGAGATTTCACGGACACAGGCCTCGACCTGCGCCGTGGTCGTGTGTTCCGCACTGGTCACCAGCAGGGCGCAATCGACATTGCCAAGGAAAGCAAGCGTATCATCGGCCAACATCAAGGGCGGCAGATCAAAGATCATCATGTCCGGACGGTAGGCGCGTTCGATTTCTTTCAGCACGCCGGGAACGCTGTCGCTGTGCAGCAACTCGGCCGAAGCCGGGCTCCGGTCACGGTTGGCCAGAACGGCAAGGTTCTCACGCACCCGCACGAGGCTTTTGGGAAAGGGCACTTCACGCCGCAGCACTTCGGCAAAGCCACCTTGCGGCGACAGCCGCATGGCCTTGGCCAATGAGGGCTGCCGCAGATCGGCCTCCACAAGGATCGTGCGCAATTCCACCTGCCGAGACAGGCTGAAGGCAAGGTTCATCGCCACCATGCTCTTGCCGCAGCTCTTGTCGGGCGAGGTGATGGCGATGCGCTTCCATCCTTCGGTTTTCATCCGTTGCAGCACCTTGGTGCGCATCATGTCAAAGGCCGATGAATGCTCGGCCAGACCCGCCGTCACGATCCGGGCACGGTCCAGAATACGCGCGGTCATTCCCGATTTGGGAAGGGCGTTCCAGTCTTCCGGCGGGAGAGGTTCGATGAAATCCTCTTCGTCCTCTGCCATGGGCAGATCTTCGTCGATCTCATAAACCGTCTCCAGCCCCGCGCGCTGGGCACGGGCACGGGCAATCGCCGATTGAACACGTTCGACGGCCATGGCTCAAACCCCTCCCACAGTGCCTGCTGGCACCAGCGTCTTCAACTTGTCTGCCAACTCGGCCAGGAACCGGCCCACTTCCGCAGAATTCTGCCAACCGGCAATGACAAGACCCAGCCCCACCACAAGAACCAGACCACTCACCATCAAGGTTGTGGTCAACTCACTGCGCGTGCGGACATAGGGCAGTGTCATGATCATCCGATCGCCGATCACGGCGGTGATATCCTCCGGGCGGCGGATCACGCTGCGTAGGGTTTCCAGCGCCACGATCAACCCGATGGCCGTGGCCAGCGCGGCAGCGATCCCGATCAGGGCGATCTGCGGTCTATTGGGGCTGTAGGGGCGGTCAGGCCGGACCGCCTGCTCGATCACGCTGATCCGGCGACCCTTGGCAAGGCTTTCGATCAATTCCCCGATCTCGGCCTTGGCCAGATTGGAAATGGCCAGATCATACTGGCTGCGCACATTCTGATAATCACGTTCCAGCGCCTCCAGCCGGATCGACACGCGCGGTGTCTCGGCGATGGTTGCCGTCAGCGCAGCGGCGCGCGCGATCAACTGATCGCGCTCCTGATCCAGATAAGACAGTTCCGTCACCAGATCGCCGCGCCGCACGTCACGGGTGGTGACCTGCCCCCGCTCCACCTGCGTTCCGTCATCTGTGCCCGGCGTCGCGGGTTGCGCGCCGGTCAACCTGTCGATCCGTTCGATCTGATCCAGCAGAACCCGGCGATCCCGATCCAGCTGCGTCGTGCGTTCCTCGATCATCGCAAGATCCTGACGGCGAAACATCAGGCTGTCCGGCAAGGCGTCGATGTTTTCTTCCTTATAGGCCTGAATCTCTTGCGACCGCGTCGACAGTTCCTGTTCCAGCCGCGCGACTTCCTGCTGAAAGAAGGTCTGGGTCTGGCGGGCGAGCTGGATGCGCGTGGCGACATCCTCTTCGAGGATCAGCGTCACAAGCTCATTGGCCACAGCTGCCGAAACATCAGGATTGGGCGAATCAAAGGCGATGCGCACCAGCAGCGCCTCGGCATCCCCCACCGGCCGCGGGCCGTCATTGGATGGGGTGATCAAGATGCGCGACCGCAAATCTTCAACGATGGCGCCGGAAGACAGCGTCTCTGCATCCGGCACGCCTTCGGCGGCAAAGATGCCCAACCTGTCTGCCAGATTGATCAGCACCTCGCGCGACAGAACCCGCTGTTCAATGATCTGCAACTGCTCTCCCGCCTTGGTCCGGACGGTGGACTGGGCAAGATCATCCGGAATCTGTTCAGACTCCACCACCAGCAGCGCCTCGGACCGATAGACGGTCGGCAGGATCAGCGCGACGATCAGGCCAAGCCCCGCGATTGTCACAAAGACGCTCAGGAACAAGAACAGCCAGCGCCGCGCACGCGACAGGACAAAGGGCAGATCAATCGAACGGGACTGGTCCTCGATCACCGCAAGGCCCCCTTGTTCCACAGGATCAGCCGCCGCAGGGCGGCGGCGATTAGCACAGTCACACGCTGTCGTTCAGAGCCATTCATCAACCGGTCATCCACATTCGGCGCAACCCGCCCGCAATCATCACTCGCCTGCATGTCCTAAAGCTCTTCGTTCTTCCAGCCCTGACATTAATACTAGTTGACTAGCTTTGGTCCACCCGGCATCCCACTGAATTCGAAAGCTGTGCGCAAAGTGATCACCGATTGAACAGCTGTCGTTGTGGATGTGCCGCAGTGAACCAGAAAACCGATCCTCCCGCGGCATCGGAAGGCAAAGGCGCCGCTGCCGGCGATCGTTTTGGAATGAAGGAATTGGTATGCCCGTTTCAGGACTGTTCCCCCGGCTTCCTGCCGCTCTCGCCCTCGC
>PNND01000363.1 GCA_013824045.1 Rhodobacter sp.
TTCGCGCGGGAGGCGCGGGAAGATCAGGCGCGACGGGCCGATGGAGAGGTTGACCATGGCGCAGCCCTCCATCGCCGCAAGGATCATCAGCCGGGCAGATTTCGCCTCGAGGCTTTGCAGGGTGATGTCGGGCCGCAGGGGATCGGCGGTGCCGGTGCCGTAGAAATGGGTCTGGCCCTTGGGATAGTGCATGTCGCAGCCGAAAGCCGCGATGACGCGGGGGGTCAGCGCGTGCAACGCCCAATAGGCCGCGGTGAAGGCCATGGTTCCACCCGCATAGACGAAGCCGCCAAAGGCGTTCTGGGCGGGAACGAAATCCTCTTGCGTTACCGCCTGTTGGCCGGGGCCGGGCGTGGGGCGGCGGTCTTCGGGATAATCCCAAGGATAGATGTGATGCGTCCAGTCAGGCCGCACGGCATGTGCGTTGTTGATCGCCAGCCGCGCATCGAAGGGCGCGCGCGGCCACTGCGCCGCCTGCATCGCCATCGGCGCGGATCCGAGCATCAGAACGCATGTCATTGAAATCACTCCGCCTGTCTTGAGGCAGCAGATAGCGCTGCCGTCCCGCTTGGCGAGAGGATTTTGTCCTTACATCGAAAAGGAGGTGCCGCAGCCGCAAGAGGATGAGGCGTTGGGGTTTTCGATCACGAAACGCGCGCCGATGAGTTCCTCGGTATAGTCGATCACCGCATTGGCGAGGAAGGGCAGGGACACGGAATCGACCAGCACCTTTGCCCCGTCCTGTTCAAGGATCAGGTCATCGGTCGCGGGATCATCCAGCTTGATGTCATATTGAAAACCAGAACAGCCGCCGCCTTCGACCGAGACGCGCAGCGCCTTTGCCTCACCCGTCGCCTCGCAAATCTCGCGCAGCCGGGTGAAGGCGCGGTCGGTCACTTTCGGGGGAAGGGTCAGGTCCATGATGGAATCCGGTTTCCTTGTGGGGTCAGGCACATATAGGATGCCGCATAAGGATCAACAAGAACAGGCAAAACCGCGTGACCCTTGCCCCCTATGCCTGCCAGCCCGATCAATCGCGCGGGCGTCTCTATCCGGAACGCATGTCGTCCTTCCGGTCGCCCTTTCAGCGCGACCGGGACAGGATCATCCATTCCAGCGCCTTTCGGCGGCTGAAGCACAAGACACAGGTCTTTGTGGAACATGAGGGCGATTACTACCGCACGCGCCTGACCCATTCGATCGAGGTGGCGCAGGTGGCGCGCACGATTTCCGGCGTGCTGGGGCTGAACACCGATCTGGCCGAGGCCATAGCTTTGGCGCATGACCTTGGGCATACGCCATTCGGCCATACGGGCGAGGATGCGCTGGGGCTGCTGATGGAGCCCTATGGCGGGTTTGACCATAATGCGCAGGCGCTGCGGATCGTGACGCGGCTGGAGCGGCATTATGCGGATTTCGACGGGCTGAACCTGACATGGGAAGCGCTGGAAGGGATTGCCAAGCATAACGGCCCCTTCCGTGGCCCGAATGCCGACAAGAAGCATGACGGGCCGCTGCCCTATGCTCTGGCCGAGGTGAATGCGGCATGGGATCTGGAACTGCACACCCATGCCAGCGCCGAGGCGCAGGTGGCGGCGATTGCGGATGACGTGGCCTATAGCCACCACGATCTGCATGACGGGTTGCGGTCGGGGCTGTTCACCGAAGATGACCTGATGGAACTGCCCGTGACGGGGCCCGCCTTTGAAGAGGTGGACAGGCTTTATCCGGGGCTTGAGAAGATGCGGCGGCGGCATGAGGCGCTGCGGCGTGTCTTTGGCCGGATGGTGGAGGATGTGATCGCCGTGGCGCAAAACCGTCTGGCGGCGGCACAGCCGAAATCGGTGGACGACATCCGCCATCTGGGCACGACGGTGATCCGCTTTTCCAAGCCGCTGTATCAGGAGTTGAAGGCGATCCGGTCCTTCCTGTTCCACCGCATGTATCGCGCGCCTTCGGTAATGGTGGAACGGGCGCGCGTCACGCGGATGGTGAACGACCTGTTCCCGCTTTTCCTGTCGCAACCCGCGCTTCTGCCTGCTGAATGGCGGTCTGATATCGAGGCGGCGCAGGATGAGGTGACCTTGGCGCGGATCGTGGCGGATTACGTGGCCGGGATGACCGACCGTTTCGCCATTCAGGAACATGCACGGCTGATCGGGGATAAGGCATGAGGTGGATTGGGCTGACCCTTCTGGGGCTTGTTCTTGCTGCGCCCTTGCGGGCGGAGATTCTGGCCGAGGGGCAGGATCGGCGGGACATCCCCTTTACGGTGATGGACGGCAAGCCGATGCTGCCTGTCGCCGTGGATGGCCGCGCGGGTGTGATGATGTTCGACATCGGCACGCCGTCGGCTGTGTTCTTCAACCGGGGCGCCGTTGATCTGCCAGAGGGGCAGGAGGTGGGGCGGGGTTTCGCGGCCTCAGGCCAGGAGATCGTGGTGCAATTGCATCCCGCGCCCGGCTTGACCTTGGCAGGGCAAGGGATGGATCTGCCCGAGCGGGTGCAGAGCGGCGATTTCGGTTTTGCAGAGGTGGCCTTTGGTGAGGATTTTCTTGGCTTTGTCGGCCTGCCTGCAGTGCAGGATCATGCGGTGCTGCTGGACTATGGCCAATCCGCGCTGAGCGTGATCCGGGTGGATGAGGCGGGCGTCATAGTCTTGGACGCGCCTGCGGCGACCGATGTTGTCGCGACGCTGGATTTTCTGCTGTTTCCCGATGAACTGCCGCTGGCCGTGGCGCGCATCGGCGAGATGCCGGTTCAGGTGAGCTTTGATTCCGGGGATAGCGGCACGCTTTACATCCAGCCCGGCACGCGTGCGCGGATGCTTGCGGCGGGAAGCCTTGCGACCGGCGCGAACGGGCTGTGGGAATTGGCGGGGCTGACGCTGGGCGGGGCGCTGATGCCGCCCACGCCCGTGACCGTGATCGAGGCCGGGGGCGAGGATGACAAGCGCGGCGCGGGCCAACCTGATGAGCTGCGTCTGGGCGCGGCCTTTTTCGCTGCCCAACCCACCCTGTGGAATTTCCCGGCGCGGCGGATGCTGATCCTGCGGCCCGGTGCGGCGATGCTGCAGGCGGAGTAGGCGGCCGATCAGACTGAGCGGCGATAGGCCGCGATCCAGATCATCGCCAGCAGGGCCGACAGGATCACGTTCCACCCGGCCATGGAGATGCCGAACATCTGCCAGGCGATGGCATCGCAGCGCACCACCGCGCCCACGGCGACATCGGGGTTCAAGAGATCGTCGGTGGAAATCCCGCTGATTGACCCTGCCGTGCAGGAGGCCAGCCCCTCCCACCATTTTTGCTCCACCCCCACATGAAAGACGCCGATCCCGGCACTGGCCAGTGCTGCCAGCGACCCGAGAAGCGGGAGGATGCGCCCGAGGGCGCCGCGCGTCAGGATCAGTGCGAGCACCCCGATCCCTACCGCCACCGCATGGGGCCAGCGCTGCCAGATGCAGAGCTGGCAAGGGGCGAGGCCGCCGAGATACTGAAAGGCAAGGGCCGCCGCCAGCACGGCGGCAGACCCGCCCGCCGCAAGAAGAATGGCAATGCGGCGGCGGTCGGTGGTCATTGGCAGCACTCCTGAAGTCCGGACGCAGCATGACCATCACGCCGGGGAAGGCAAGCCGCGCTTACGGGATCGTGAAGCCGGGCCGGGCGATGCATCGCCGGGGGCGGTGGGTCGGCCAGTTTGCGCTTTGGTCGCGGGTGGATCGGATGTTAAGCAGATTGAACACACAGGCGGGGATCGATCATGGAATGGCGCGGACGCCGGGGCAGCCGGAACATCGAGGACCGCCGGACCGCAGGCGGCGGCGGTGGTGGTGGCGGACGCGGGGCCGGGATCGGCGGTGCGGGCGTGATTGTCGTTCTGCTGCTGGGCTGGTTCTTGGGGGTCGACGTGACGCCGCTTTTGCAGGGCGATCCGGGGGGGGGCAGCGACGCCCCCACCGAATTGACCGCCGAGGACAGGGCGATGGGCGAGTTTGTCTCTGTCACGCTGGCAGATACCGAGGAGATATGGGCCGCGCTGTTCCGCGAGCAGGTGGGCCGCACCTATCGCCCCGCCACGCTGGTGCTGTTCAAGGGCTATACTCAATCGGGCTGTGGTGGCGCGTCCGAGGCGACGGGGCCTTTTTACTGCCCCACGGATCGCAAGGTCTATCTTGATACCGGTTTCTTCACGGTGCTGGAGGAGCGGATGGGGGCAGGGGGCGATTTCGCTGCGGCCTATGTGGTGGCGCATGAGATCGGCCATCATGTGCAGAACGAGTTGGGGATTCTGGAACAGACCACCCGCCTGCGCCAGCAGGTCAGTCAGGTGGAAGGCAATGAGATCTCGGTCCGGGTGGAATTGATGGCCGATTGTCTGGCTGGCATCTGGGCGCGCGAGGCAGATGCGCGGTTCGGGTCGATCGAGCGTGGCGATATCGAAGAGGCGATGAACGCCGCCGCCCAGATCGGCGACGACACCCTGCAGCGCGAAGCCGGGCGGCGGCCCGTGCCCGACAGCTTTACCCATGGCACGAGCGCACAGAGAATGCGCTGGTTCGAGACCGGGCTGAGCACGGGCGAAATCGAATCTTGTGACACGTTCCGCAGTGCGCAACTCTGATCGCGGCTGCCGTTGACGTGGACGCAGACAGCGGCTAGACCGCGCAAAGGTGGCCCGAGTGGCGGAATGGTAGACGCAGCGGATTCAAAATCCGCCATCGCAAGATATGTCGGTTCGAGTCCGACCTCGGGCACCACCCTTACCCTGAACTAGTAGCTTGGCACGCGGCGGATCGGTCGCCCTTGCGGTGCTCCGTGCGCCGGAAGGTTCGGGGCGATGTTGGTTTGCGGCAGAGGCTACAGGACGGATCGCGTCAGTGCGGATCGATTGTCCCCCGCGCCGCGCGCCAGGCTGCCCAGTCTTCAGGAGTGTCTAGGTCGGTTGTGGCGTGGTGGTCGGGCAGCGGGATCAGCCGCAGCCGGGCTCGGTGTCGCACAAGGACGGCCCGCGCCCCTTCATCGCCTTTCAGCGTCATCAGATCATCGCGCAGATCGGGCGGAAAGCAGACTGGGTGGCCCGGAGTGCCATCCGCCGCCGCGCCGCGCAGGATCGCCTCGGGTTCCTGCGCCCAGGCATCGCGCAGCGTGATGAGGTCCTGCGCGGTGATCTCCGGCAGGTCGGCCAGCAGCAGCATCACCCCCGCGGTCGGCGGCAGGCTGGCTAGCCCCGCCGTCAGGCTGGCGGCCATGCCCTGTGCCGGGTCCGTCACGGTGATCTTTTGGGCGGGAAGGGCCGCGATGGCCGCCGCCCGATCCGGGCGGTCCGGTGGCAGGGCGACAGTGACCGGCAGGCCGGTCTGCAGGGCGGCCTGCAGAATGCGGGCAAGCTGAGGCTGGCCATCTACCTGCTCCAAGAGCTTGTCACCCCCCCGCATGCGGGAGGCGGAACCGGCGGCGAGGATCAGGATATGCATTATCATCGCCAGACCCTTCCAAGCGCCGCGCGGGGCGTCAAGCTCTGATCTGGCGGTGATCAGGCGGAGCGGGCATACGCCCGCATTCCTTTTGCCTCGCATACGCGCTTGCGCGCTTCGGCTCAGAGGTGGGGGCGCTTCGCCCCCCACACCCCCCGAGGATATTTGAGCAGAGAAGAGGGGGCAGGGCGATTTCTTGGAAATGCCCTGCTTTCGCTCTTACCCGCGCATTCTTGCGCCGTCGCCATCCCACAGCGGCGCGAGATGAACCGTGGCCTTGCGCCGTTCGCCGAGGATTTCGATCTCGCAGGCCAGCCCATCCTGTACCCGGTCGGCGGGCAGGAAGCCCATGGCGACGGATTTGCCCGTCCAGTGGCTGAAACCGCCACTGGTGCAATAGCCCACCACCGCGCCGTCTAGCCAGATCGGCTCCCATGCCACGACATCGGCGTCGTTTGCATCGACGATGAAGTTAACAAGGCGGCGTTTCGGACCAGCGGCCTTTTCCGCCGTGGCGGCGGCCTTGCCGATCCAGTCGGCATCCTTGTTCCAGCGGATGAAGCGATCCAGCCCGGTTTCCATCGGCGTGTAATCGGGGCTGAATTCGCGGCCCCAGCTGCCGAACCATTTGTCGAGCCGCAGGCTCATCATCGCGCGCATGCCGAAGGGGCGCAGGCCCAGATCCTTGCCTGCCGCATTCAGCACGTCCCAGAGGTGGCGGACGGACATGTGATCGGTGAAGATCTCATATCCCAGATCGGCGGTGTAGCTGACGCGCTGGACGATGCAGTTGGCCATGCCCACGGTCATGCGCTTGACGTCCATGAACTTGAACGCCTCGGCCGATACATCGGCGCGGGTGACGCGGGAGAG
>PNND01000135.1 GCA_013824045.1 Rhodobacter sp.
GCCGGTGCTGGAGCGCAAGGCGGGGCGGGTTCTGGCCAATGGCTTTCCCACCGGGGTGGAGGTCTGCGAGGCGATGGTGCATGGCGGGCCTTACCCGGCCAGCACGAATTTCGGCGCGACGAGCGTGGGGACGATGGCGATCCGCCGCTGGCTGCGCCCGGTGAGTTATCAAAACCTGCCCGAGGCGCTGTTGCCTGCGGAGTTGCGATAAGCAGAGTGCGCGGGCAAGGCCGGGGCGGCCTTGCCCGCAAGACTTTTGTCTCGCCTGCGCGCCTTCGCGCTTGGCTCGGCTGATGGGGGTTCCACCCCCAAACCCCCGGGGATATTTGCCGCAGAGAAGAAGGTGGCTTCGGGAGGCCTGATATCTTCTCTGTTCAAATATCCTCAGGGGGTGAGGCGCGCAGCGCCGAGGGGGACGAAGGCCCCCTGCGCCGCCGGGGCCGGGATCAGCCTTCGTCTTTCAGGAGCAGGAGCAGGGCCAGGATGGACAGCGCGACACCGCCGAGGATGAGAGCCGGAGGCGCGCTGCGGCCCAAGGCGATTTCCCACAGGATCACCCAGCTTGGCACCAGATAGGTATAGGCCATGACCTTGGCGGCGGGCAGATGCAGGGTGGCGAATTGCATGAGCACGAAAGTGGCGGCGCTGGCAAAGACCGCCGTATAGACCAGCGTGATCCAGACGATGGCGGGCAGGCTGGGCCAGTCGGTGGCAAGGATGGCCGGGCTACCGGCCATGGTCAGGATCAGCCAGCCTGCGATCATCATTCCGAAGGTGAAGACCACGGCGGGTTCGCCCCGGTTGAACTTGCGCACCAAGGGCGCGTAGAGCGCATGGGCGACGCAGCCTGCGAAATAGATCACCTCGCCCTTGCCGATCTGCAGCGCCAAGAGGCGCTGAAGGTCGGCGCGGAAGATCACCCAAAGGGCACCCACGGCCCCGATCGCCAGTGCCAGCGCCATGCGGCGCGTCAGGCGCTGGCGCAGGGTGAGCCAGCCGAAGCCCGCCGCAAGCGCCGGGGTGAGGGTGAAGACGGCGGCGGTGGAAACGGGTTCGGCGGTTTTCAGCCCCTGAAACATCAACACGAAATAGGCGGCCAGCAGTGCGCCGAGGATCAGGTAGCGCCAGGGTGCCTGCCAGGTGCTGCGCGGGATGCGGGTGGTGGCGAAGGCGACAGCACCGACCAGCGCGCCCGCCAGCAGGAAGCGCAGGGCCGACAGCGCCAGCGGGTCGATCAGGGGCGCGGCCATTGCGCCCAGGCTGAAGGAGCCTGCCACGAGGGCCGAGAAGGCGAGCATCGCCAGATGCCCGCGGCCTTGATCCGACAGGGTCACGTCGCGCTCATACCGACCAGGATTTCGCGGCGTCCTTCAGGACGGCGAGGAAGGCCTGCACCTTGCGGGTGCGGTGCAGATCGACATGGGTGACGATCCAGAGCGGCGCATCCCATTCCGGGCGGGGGGGCATGATCTCCACAAGGTCGGGGTCTTCGCCTGCCTTGAAGGCGGAGAGGAACCCGATGCCCAGCCCCGCGCGGATGGCGGCTTCCATCGCGGCCATTTCGGTGGCGCGGAAGCGGATGTTTTCCGTGGGCACGATGGCGCGGAGCCAGCGGTTGAAGGGCGCGCGGCTTTCGGCGCTGTCATTGCCGACAAAGCTATGGGCGGTGAGGTCGGCCTCGGAGGCGGGCAGGCCGTGCCGTTCGACATAGCTGCGCGCGGCATAGAGGCCGGTGCGCAGGCGGACGAGGGGCTGGACGACGTTGTCGGGCTCTTCCGGGGCGGCCCCGGCGCGGATGGCGACATGCGCCTCGCCGTAATCCAGACGGAAGACGCGCATATCGGTGAGAAAGCGCAGGATCACGGCGGGGTATTCGGTCTGGAACCGCGCAAGGACCGGGACCAGCAGATCCCCCACGCCCGAGATGGAGGTGATGACCAGTTCCCCCGCCACGGTTTCGCCGATGCCCTTGATGCGGCTGGCCAGCTGGGCGAATTGCTCATCCGTGGTCTGGGCGACCGACAGCAGGTCATGGCCTGCCTCGGTGGGGGTGTAGCCGCGCGCGTGGCGCTGGAACAGGCGGGTGCCCAGACGCTTTTCCAGCGCGTCGATATGGCGGATCACGGTGGCGTGGTGGACCCCCAGCACTTCGGCTGCGCCGGAGACAGTGCCAAGACGCGCCACCTGATAGGCGGTGCGGATTTCATCCCAGGTATCAATGCCCATAGCTGTGCATCCGTGAACAATGTGAGGGGTAATCTGGCGGGGATGCACAGGAGAATGCAAGGGGGGATTGCAAGAGGCAAATCCCGGCGGGACTTGGGGCGGGGTTGACTCGGGCGGCGGCTGGGCGTATCGCCCGCGTTAATTCCCCGGAGGCCTGCGCTTCCGGTCCCGTCGCATATGCGGGGATCGCCATCCGTCAGCGCGTTGCGCCCACGGGTGCCTTTTCGCTTTGCGCGGGTCACAATTCCGCTGCCGGACCCCCATATCCGGTTTTTCGCTTTGAACCCGGAGGGTCGCCATGTTCGAGAGCCTGTCAGAACGCCTTGGTGGTGTTTTCGACCGCCTGACCAAGGCCGGGGCGCTGACCGAGGCGGATGTCGTCACGGCGCTGCGCGAGGTTCGGGTGGCGCTGCTGGAGGCGGACGTGTCGCTGCCCGTGGCGCGGGATTTCGTCAAGCGGGTGCAGGACAAGGCCACGGGCGTGGCGGTGACCAAGTCGGTCACGCCGGGGCAGATGGTGGTGAAGATCGTCCATGACGAGCTGATCCGCGTTCTGGCCGGGGATGGCGAGCCGGATGCGCTGAAGATCGACAACCCGCCGGCGACGATCCTGATGGTGGGTTTGCAGGGGTCGGGCAAGACCACGACGACAGCCAAGCTGGCCAAGCGGTTGAAGGAGCGCAACGGCAAGAAGGTGCTGCTGGCCTCGCTCGACACCAACCGCCCGGCGGCGATGGAGCAGTTGGCCATTCTGGGGGCGCAGATCGGCGTCGACAGCCTGCCCATCGTCAAGGGCGAGTCGGCGGTGCAGATCGCCAAGCGCGCCAAGACGCAGGCCAATCTGGGCGGCTATGACGTGCTGTTTCTGGATACCGCGGGCCGGTTGCACATCGACGAAGTGCTGATGGACGAGGTGCAGGCGGTGCGCGATATCGCCCAGCCGCGCGAGGTGTTGCTGGTTGTCGATGGTCTGACCGGGCAGGACGCCGTGAACGTGGCGACCGAGTTCGATGGCAAGGTCGGGATTTCCGGCGTTGTGCTGACGCGGATGGATGGCGACGGGCGCGGGGGTGCGGCGCTGTCGATGCGGGCGGTGACGGGCAAGCCGATCCGCTTCGTGGGCCTTGGCGAGAAGATGGACGCGATCGAGACCTTCGAGGCCGATCGCGTGGCGGGCCGTATCCTTGGCATGGGCGACATCGTCGCCCTCGTGGAAAAGGCGCAGGAGACGTTCGAGGCCGAGCAGGCCGAGCGCATGATGAAGCGGTTCCAGAAGGGGCTGTTCAACATGAACGATCTGCGGATGCAGCTGGAGCAGATGGTCAAGATGGGCGGCATGCAGGGCCTGATGGGCATGATGCCCGGCATGGGCAAGATGCAAGCCGCCGCCGCCGAGGCGGGCATTGATGACAAGATGCTGAAGCGGCAGATCGCGCTGATTCAGGCGATGACCAAGAAGGAACGCGCCAATCCCGACATGCTGCAGGCGAGCCGCAAGAAGCGGATCGCGGCGGGGGCGGGGCTGGATGTGGCCGATCTGAACCGGCTCTTGAAGCAGCACAAGCAGATGGCCGAGATGATGAAGAAGATGGGCAAGGGGGGCATGATGAAGCAGGCCCTCAAGCAGATGATGGGCAAGGGCGGGCTGCCCGACCCCAGCAAGATGACGCCCGAACAGTTGGAAGAAGCGGCGCGCGGGATGAAGCAGGGCATGGGCCAAGGTGGCGGCTTCCCCGGCATGCCGCGTGGCATGACGCTGCCATCGGGCCTGTCGGGGCTGATGAAGAAGAAATGATCGCCCCCACCCTTCATACCGAGCGGCTGACGCTCAGGATGCCCGTGCTTGGCGATTTTGAGCATCGGGCGGCCTTTTATGCGTCAGATCGGTCTGTCTGGGAGGGCGGGCCGCTATCGCGGTTCGAGGGGTGGCGCATCTGGGCGTCGGAAGTCGGGCAATGGCCGCTGATGGGCTATGGCCCCTTCTCGGTCGAGGCGGACGGGGCTTATGTCGGTGAGGTGGGCATCTATCACGCCGCCGAATACCCTGCGCCGGAACTGGGCTGGTTTGTGGTGCCCGAGGCCGAAGGGCGCGGTTATGCGCTGGAGGCCGCGCGGGCCGTGATGGGCTGGGTGCGGCGCGCCTTGGGCTGGGACGAGATCACCAACATCATCGACCCGGGCAATGCGCGATCCATCGCGCTGGGCCTGCGGCTGGGCGGGCGGATCGACCCGGCGGGGCAGGGGATCGACCCCGGCGATGTGGTGATCGTGCATGATCTGCGGGGGATGGCATGAGGATGTTTGCCCCGCTCTTTACCCCTGACAGCGAGGTTCGCGCATGACTGACGCCGCCCAACGTGCTGCTGACCTGCTGAAAGAGCATCGCCAGTCGATCGACAGGCTGGATGCGATCCTTGTCTATACCCTCGCCGAACGCTTCAAGCAGACGCAGGCGGTGGGGCGGCTGAAGGCTGAACACAACCTGCCGCCCAGTGACCCCGACCGCGAGGCGCGGCAGATGGCGCGGCTGGACCAGTTGGCCAAGGAGGCCGATCTGGACCCCGATCTCGCCAAGAAATTCCTGACCTTCATCATCAGCGAAGTCATCAGGCATCACGAGAAACTGCAGAAATAACCCATGACGGTGCGGAACGCGCACCCGACGTAAACCAAGGAGAAGACTGAAATGGCTATGAAAATCCGGCTCGCCCGTGGCGGTTCCAAGAAGCGCCCGCATTATTCCATCGTGGCGACTGACTCGCGCATGCCGCGCGATGGCCGCTTTCTGGAAAAGCTGGGCACCTATAACCCGCTGCTCGCCAAGGATGACGAGAACCGCGTGAAGATGGATCTGGACCGCATCAAGCATTGGATGGGTCTGGGCGCGCAGCCGACCGACCGGATCGCGCGGATGCTGGAAGCCGCCGGCGTGATGCCGAAGAAGGCCCGCAGCAACCCCAAGGCCGCCGTGCCGGGCAAGCAGATGGCCGAGCGCGCCGCCAAGAAGGCCGCCCGCGCTGCTGCGCCTGCGGAAGAGTAAGACCTGCAGTCGGGGGGCCGCGTCTGCGGCCCCCTTTTCGCCGTTCCAGCCCTTTGGTGAATGACCATGACGCGACCTGACCGCATCTGTGTCGGTGCCATTGCCGGTTCCTTTGGCGTGCAAGGCGAAGTGCGCCTGAAAAGCTTTTGTTCCGACCCCGAGGCGATTGCGGGCTATGGCCCCTTGTGGACCGAGGATGGCAAGCGGTCTTTCACCGTGAAGCTGACGCGGGCCAATGTCTCGGGCGGGTTGGGGGTGCGGCTGTCCGGCGTGCTGACCAAGGAACAGGCGGATGCCCTGAAAGGCACGCAGCTGTTTGTGGATCGTGCGCGGCTGCCGTCGCTGCCGGATGACGAATTCTATCATGCCGATCTGATCGGGTTGACGGCGCAGGATACCGGGGGTGTCGTGCTGGGCACGGTGCGTGCGGTGCATAATCACGGCGCGGGGGATCTGTTGGAAATTCTGGGGCCGGGGATGAAGGCGGCGCTTCTGCTGCCTTTCACGTTGGCCGTGGTGCCGACGGTTGATCTGGCGGCAGGGCGGATCGTGGTCGATCTGCCCGAAGAGACGGAATAGGGCCGATGTCCAATGAGCCGGAAAAGGGCCCGGAAAAAGGCAAGTCGCATGGCCGGCTGAAGGTGCAGGTCACCGCTGTGCCGCGCGACCTGATGGAGGAGCCCCGGCATATCAAGGGGGCTTGGGTGGCGCGGATCGTGACGCTGTTTCCCGAGGCCTTTCCGGGCACGCTGGGCCTGTCGCTGACGGGCAAGGCGCTGGATCAGGGGTTGTGGCGGCTGGAGCCCATCGACCTGCGCCCCTTTGGCGAAGGCAAGCATCGCACAGTGGATGACACGCCTGCGGGTGGCGGGGCGGGGATGGTGCTGCGCGCCGATATCGTGCATCGCGCCTTGCGGCAGGCAGCCATCGGCACGCCCGCCGACCGCGCGCGGTGGCCCATCGTCTATCTGTCGCCGCGAGGCAAGCCCTTCGATCAGTCCCGCGCGCGGGACTGGGCGGCGGCGGATGGGATCACCCTTCTGTGCGGGCGGTTCGAAGGCGTGGATCAGCGGG
>PNND01000358.1 GCA_013824045.1 Rhodobacter sp.
TCGAAGTTCAGCGCGCCGTCCACGGTCACCTCGCCGGTTTCCATGTTCACGCGGTGGTTGGTGGTGCCCGACATGAAGCGCAGCCGGTCGGCGGCGGGGTTCACGTCGACGATAACGGCGGCGCCGTCAGCCACGGTCAGCATTGTGTTCATCTTGGCGATTTCCGTGGTGGCCCCGGTGACCGGGTCGATGGTGACGATGGCCTGCGTATCGGTCACGCCGATGAGGGTGCCGTTGCCGGGGCGGTAGTCGATGCCGTGCAGGCGGGTGATGCCTTGGGCCTCGACACGGCCGGTGACAGCGCCGGTCGTGGTGTCGATCATCACGAGGGTGCGGTCGCCGGTGAGGCCGAGCGCGGTGTCGGCATGCGCCATGCCCGCCATACCGGCGAGGCTGAGGGTCAGGGCGGTGGTGAAGGTTTTCATCGGGTAGCTCCTGTTGTCACTGGTTTACGGGAGAAGCTACGAAGCGATTTCCGCGGGGTTTCAGGGCGGCTTTCACGAAAGCGTCAGCGATGGCCTGGCCGGGGGGGCGATTTCTGACACAGAAATCGCGGCGGAATTTGACGCAAATTCCGGTCGGGACCGGCGGGTCGGGGGGCCTGCGAAATCTGCGTCAGATTTCGGCGCGGAGTTTGCGTCAAACTCCGTCTTTCCCCGGCGGGCCAAGGGCGATAGAGCGAGGGGCGGGGCAGGTGGAGACGGTGACCGGACGATCATGGGGTATTTTTCCAGCCGGGCCTTCAATCTTGTCTATGTCCATGCCGCCTTGCAGGCCTTTGCCTCTTATGGCGGCGAGGCCTTTGCTTTTGTCTATCTGTTGTCTGCGGGCATTCCTGCGCCGGTCGTCTTGCTTGCCATCGCGGCGATGTTCGGCAGCCGGATGCTGTTTCGCAAGCTGGTGCTGCCGCTGGTGCGGCGCGTGGGGCTGCGGCGGGCGCTGGTGGTTGCGGTTCTGGCCGAGGCGGCGACCTATCCGATCCTGTCGCAGATCACGGGGACGGGCTGGCTGCTGGTGGTGTATCTGGCGCTTTGGGCCATGAGCAGCAGCCTCTATTGGACGACCTATCACAGTTATGTCGCGCTGATGGGGGACAACCATGCCCGTGGCGCGCAGACGAGCGTGATGGAGACCATCGGCATGGTCATGGGCATCGGCGCGCCGGCGGTGACGGGGCTTTTGCTGACTGTGTTCGATCCGGCGGTGGCCTTTGGTGTAGTGGCGCTGGCCATGGCGCTTTCGGCGGTGCCGGTGCTGCTGGGGCCGGAGCTGGCGGTAGCGGATCGTGCCGAGATGCCGCCCGAGACGCGGCGCGCGGCACGGCTGATCCTGTTTGCGGATGGGCTGCGGAGCGGGTCGTTCCATTTCACCTGGCTGATCGCGCTGTTCCTGACGCTGGGATCAAGCTTTGCGGCCTTTGGCGGGGCGATGGCGCTGACGGGCCTTGCTGGGGCGATCGGGGCGTTGTTCCTTGGCCGGGCGATCGACCTTGGGCGCGGGCTTGGCGCGGCGCGGATCGGCTTTGCGGTGCTGACCGTGGCGGCGGTGGCGCGGATGTTCGGCTGGCCGGTGGCGGGGCTCGCCGTGGCGGCGAATGTGGCGGCGGCGCTGGCCTGGCCGCTTTATGCGACGGCCTTCAATGCGCGGGTCTACACGCTGGCGCGGCAATCGACCTGCCCCCTGCGCTTTCATATCGTGGCCGAGGGTGGCTGGGATCTTGGGACCGCGCTGTCTTGCCTTGTGGCGGCGGCCTTGCTGCAGGCGGGGTTCGGCTTCCATCTGCCGCTGGCCGTGGGCGTGCTGGCCTGCGGGCTGGGCTATTGGACCATCGCGCGCAGCTTTGCGCCGGCGCGGTAGGGCCTTTCCCCGGCAGGCCAAGGGCGCTACATCGGAAAACAAGAAATCAGGGGAGTGGCGGCGATGGCCGAGGACGGGATCAACAGCTTCATGACCGGGCCGGATGAGGCCGGGCGGTTTGGCATTTTCGGCGGGCGGTTCGTGTCGGAGACGCTGATGCCGCTGATCCTTGAGCTGGAAGAGCGCTATGAGCATGCCAAGACCGACCCGACCTTCTGGGCCGAGATGGATTATCTTTGGAAGCATTACGTGGGCCGCCCGTCGCCGCTCTATTATGCCGAGCGGCTGACCGAGCATCTGGGTGGTGCCAAGATCTATATGAAGCGCGACGAGTTGAACCATACCGGCGCGCATAAGATCAACAATGTGCTGGGGCAGATCATTCTGGCCCGCCGCATGGGCAAGACGCGGATCATTGCGGAAACCGGGGCAGGGCAGCATGGGGTGGCGACGGCCACGGTCTGCGCGAAATTCGGGCTGCAATGCGTGGTCTATATGGGCGCGCATGATGTGGAGCGGCAGGCGCCCAACGTGTTCCGCATGAAGCTGTTGGGGGCGGAGGTGATTCCGGTCACCTCAGGCCGCGGAACGTTGAAGGACGCGATGAACGACGCGCTGCGCGACTGGGTGACCAATGTGCGCGACACGTTCTATTGCATCGGCACGGTGGCGGGGCCGCATCCGTACCCGGCGATGGTGCGGGATTTCCAGAGCATCATTGGCAAGGAAGTCCGCTGGCAGATGGCCGAGCAGGAGGGCGAGGGGCGGCTGCCGGATACGGTGATCGCGGCCATCGGCGGCGGGTCGAATGCGATGGGGCTGTTCTATCCGTTCCTGGATGATCCTTCGGTGAACATCATCGGGGTTGAGGCGGGCGGCAAGGGTGTGGACGACCGGATGCAGCATTGCGCATCGCTGACGGGCGGGCGGCCGGGGGTGCTGCATGGCAACCGGACCTATCTGCTGCAGGATGAGGACGGGCAGATTCTGGAAGGGTTCAGCATCAGTGCGGGGCTGGATTATCCCGGCATCGGGCCGGAACATGCCTGGCTGCATGATATCGGGCGGGCGGAATATGTGAGCATCACGGATGCCGAGGCGCTGGAGGCGTTCCAGCTTTCGTGCAAGCTGGAGGGAATCATCCCGGCGCTGGAGCCCTCCCATGCGCTGGCCCATGTGATGAAGATCGCGCCCAAGCTGCCGCGCGAGCATATCATCGTGATGAACATGTGCGGGCGGGGCGACAAGGACATCTTCACCGTGGCCAAGCATCTGGGCGTGGACATGAAGGTGTGAACACCGCCGCAGGCCTTTGGGTCTGATGGTTAAAGGCATGAAATGCCCCTGTTGCGATGGCAGCGGGGGCATTTTGTTTTGGCGGGCCCGCGCCTAGGCCGGGGCGAATGCCACGAAAAAGCCGCAACCGGGCCATGCTGGGTGCCCGATGTTGAAAGATATCTTAACCGCTTGAGCAAAGTGATTTGCCCTAAAGGGGTTAACGATGATGGCACGGACAGTCATGGGAGCGCTGGTTGCCAGCGCAATGGGAACATCGCCAGTCATGGCGGATGTCTATGAGCGCACGATCGTAGAGCAGCTTCAGGCAGAAGGATTCAGCAGCATTTCCACGGAACGCACATGGCTGGGCCGGATGCGGATCGTGGCGGAGAATGAGCAAGGCCAGCGCGAGATCGTGATCAACCCGAACAATGGCGAGGTGTTGCGCGATCTGTGGATGGCCGAAGGCGGCGATCCGGGCAACGGGCCGAGTGTGTTGTCTTCTGTCAATCGCGAGAGCAGCAGTTCGAGCTCTGCCTCGTCAGGTGGCGGATCGGGCGGCGGTGGCGGTGGTGGCGGCGGCCAGGACGACGAAGGCGATGGGGACTTCTAGGGCTGCGATGCGCCCGGCGCGCGCCGGGGCAATGGCGGGAGTGCCGGCACCGCAGATGATGCGGGATCGCGGCTTGCAGCGTGAAGGGCGGGACTGGGCGTGACGAAGAAATGGGTCATCGCTTGGGTTTTGCTGATTCAGGCGCTCTGCGCCGTGTTCTTCATATCCGATATCGCAACCTCGCTTCTGGGCATTTACACGCCGCCGTTGCCGTGGGAACTGCGCGAGATCATGGAAATTTCAGCGGCGCTGGGGCTGTTTCTGGGGGTGGCCTTGGGCGCGGTTTTGCTGCGCAACGTGCTGCAGGAACGCAACGACGCGCGCGAGCGGCTGCGCCGGGCATCGGGGGCGTTCATGGACCTGCTGGAAGAGCGGTTCGGCGAATGGGCGCTGACCCCGGCGGAACGGGACGTGGCGCTTTTTGCTATCAAGGGCATGTCGACCGCCGAGATTGCGATGCTGCGGACCACGTCCGAGGGCACGGTCAAGGCGCAGACGAATGCGATCTATCGCAAGGCGGGGGTGAGCGGGCGACCGCAACTGCTTTCGCTGTTTATCGACGATCTGATGCGGGATGACGTGACAGAGCAGATCCGGCCGCGCCGCGCGGCCTGATGGCCCATTTTCAGCCCATGTCAGCGGATGTCAGCCCATGTCAGCCCATGTCAGCCCGTGGGCAGATCGACGGCATATTCCTTGAGGATCGACAAAGGCACGATATCGAGCGTGCGGATATGGGTAGCGGCGAGGCGGACCTTGGGGGCCGCGCCTTCCTCATGCGCCTGATAGAAGCGGGCGGCACAGAGGCACCAATGATCGCCCGGCTTGAGGCCCGCAAAGCCATATTCGGGGCGCGGGGTGGACAGGTCATTGCCGAGGTATTTCGACAGGGCCAGGAATTCCTGGGTCATTTCGGCGCAGACGGTGTGCTGGCCCGTGTCCATCGGCCCGGTGTCGCAGCAGCCGTTGCGGAAGAAGCCGGTCACGGGGGCGGTGGAGCAGGTTTCCAGCGGGCCGCCTAAGACGTTTACGGATGGCTCTTTCATGACGGTCCTCTCTTTTCGCCCAAGATAGGGACTGGCGCGGGATGGGTCCAGTTACGCTTTCGTTGGGGGCTGTTGCGGAAAGACCTGACCGGCCAGCGGCGGCAGCATGTCGCCCGAGACAAGCCGGGTCAGCAGGTGGCGGATGCCGGGCAGCGGCGCAAAGGGCGCCAGCAGGTGGTTGCGCAGCCGGGGCAGAAGGGTGCTGTCGGATTGATACATTGGGGTGAAGACCGCGCTCATCGCCTGATAGCTGCGCACATGCCAGCGGCGCATCGCGGCATAGGCGTGCAGCGGGTGCTCCATCCGCAGGGCGGTGACGAGGGCCATCGCATCCAGCAGCGCCATGTTCGCGCCTTGGCCCAGTTGCGGGCTGGCACGGTGGGCGCTGTCGCCGACGAAAGCGAGGGCCGGAGCATAGGGCCTGCGCAATGTGCCGTGGGAATAGCGGGCGGGGGTCAGATCTGCGCTTTGGGTCAGCGTGGTAAGGAAGGGCGCGATCCGGGGCCAGAGGTCGGTGGCTTGTGCGCGCCATGCGGACATATCGGTGTTGGCCCAGTCCGCAAGCTGTGTGACCGGCAGCGACCAGAACACCGCCGCGTGCCGGCCCGGGAGGCCGGGGCGTTGCCCTAGTGGCAGCACGCCGACCATGTTCCGCGCCGCCCGGTAGCATTGACGCAGTTGATCGGGAGCAAAATCGCAGCCATCCGGCCAAGGCACCGTGCCCCAGACTGCGCCGAAGGGCAGCGCGCGGGCGGTCAGGGGGGAGAGGCGCGATGCCGCCCCGCTGGTATCGACCACAAGATCAAAGGGGCCGAAGCGGCGGCCATCGGTCAGGGTGATCTCACGCTTGTCGGCCCTGAGCGGGGCAGAGTCCACGGTGGACGAGGTGATGACAGGAATGGCGCGGGCAAGGCATTGATCCCAGAGCGTCTGGAACAAGGCCGAACGGTGCAGCGCCAGGCCGGGGGCCGCGCTACGGTAGGCCACGTTCAGCACCTCGCGCCCCGACACCTCATGCCCCAGCATATGGGTGATCGGCTGGCCCATGGCCCGCGCCTGGGCGCCTGCGCCGATGGCGTCTAGGACCGCAAGCCCGACCGGCTGGATCACCAGACCCGAGCCCAGCGGGCGCGGGGTCTCGAAACGTTCGAACAAGGTGACGCGGTGGCCGGCATCATGGGCCAAGGCGGCGGTCGCAAGGCCGCCAACCCCGGCACCGACAATGGCAATGGTGCTGTCCATGCCGTATCGATTGCCGTGTCAGGGACACAAGCGCAAGCGGTGATCTGGGCCCCTGACAATCCGTCGCGTATCCGTTGCGCCCTGCAGAGGCCCGGCGTCGTGACGCCTTGTGGAACTGGCCGGGATGCCCTTTGCCTGCGGCGCGGTCCGTTCTGGATGGGATGCTTTCCGCGTGCCGCTGCAAAGTTAACGCAGGGGTGGGCGAAGTCGAGTGAGGCGATTTGCAGTGCGCGCGCAGTTGGTTAATGTTCGCGCATTGTTGGGCGCGTTGCTGAGGGATTTGCATTGGACATTGTCATTCT
>PNND01000039.1 GCA_013824045.1 Rhodobacter sp.
TCCAATGGATTCGAGCGCCATATTCATTCGAAGCCCGGTCTTTACGGGCGGTTTGTGTGCAAGTCAACGCAAGGTGGACCGATTTTCTGCAACATTTCGCGCCAGAGGGGGCGGGAATGTTGCAAAGGCGGCGGTTCGGTTCAATGCAGCGTGATGCGGCTGGCGGCAAGGGGCGGATTTGGCCATGTTCGGCGCATGGAAAAGACCGACACCCCCCGCCCCGTTCCTGATGCCCCGAACCGCCGGGGAAAGATGATTCCCGCGCTGATCCTGTTGGGGGTGGCCGTGGTGGGGGCGGTGTTCCTGCGTGACAGCCTGACCTTTGACGCGCTTGCCGCGCATCGGGAAACGCTGCTGGCCTATCGCGATGCGCATTACGGGCTGGCGGTGGTGGTCTTTGTGCTGGCCTATGTTGGGATCGTGGCCTTTTCCCTGCCGGGGGCGACGGTGGCCACGCTGACGGGCGGGTTCCTGTTCGGGCTGTTTCCGGGGGTTTTGTATAACCTTGCCGGGGCGACTGCGGGGGCGGTGCTGCTGTTTCTGGCGGCACGGGCCGGGTTCGGCGCGGGGTTGGCCGCGAAGATCGAGATGCAGGGGGGCAAGGTGGCGCGGTTGCGGGCCGCACTGGCGCGGAATGAGTGGGAGGTGCTGTTCCTGATGCGGGTGACGCCCATCGTGCCGTTCTTTATGGCGAACCTGATTCCGGCGCTGTTGAATGTGTCGCTGTTCAAGTTCGTGGTGACGACCGCACTGGGGATCGTGCCGGGGGCTTTGGTGCTGACATCCGTGGGGTCGGGATTGGGGGATGTGTTCGCCACGGGCGGGACGCCGGATTTCGGGGTATTTCTGGAGCCCTATGTGCTCTGGCCCATTGTCGGGCTGGTGGCGCTGGGGCTGTTGCCGATGGTCGTGCGCGCGCTGCGGCGGGATAAGGAGCTGTGAGGGTGCCAGAGAACAAGTCGGTGATCAGGACGGGTATCTGCGTGATCGGCGCCGGGTCGGGCGGGCTGTCGGTGGCGGCGGGCGCGGTGCAGATGGGGGCGCGGGTCGTGCTGATCGAAGGGGCCGAGATGGGGGGCGATTGCCTGAACGCGGGCTGCGTGCCGTCAAAGGCGCTGATCGCGGCGGCAGAGGCGGCGCAGGCGCAGCGGGGATCGACGCGGTTCGGCATCGCGGCGGTGGAGCCTGCGGTGGATTTCGGGGCGGTGAAGGATCATGTGGCGGGCGTGATCGCGGGGATCGCGCCGGTGGACAGTCAAGAGCGGTTTGAAGGATTGGGTTGCGTGGTGATCCGGGATTGGGCGCGGTTCACCTCGCCCAAGGCTGTGGAGGCGGGGGGCAAGCGCATTCTGGCGCGGCGGTTCGTGATCGCCACGGGGTCGCGGGCGGTGGTGCCGCCGGTGCCGGGGATCGAGACGGTGCCCTACATGACCAATGAGACGGTGTTCGGTCTGCGGGAGCGGCCCGGGCATCTGCTGATTCTGGGTGGCGGGCCGATCGGCATGGAGATGGCACAGGCGCATCGGCGGCTGGGGAGTGATGTGACGGTGATCGAGGGGGCCCGGGCGCTGGGCCGGGAAGACCCCGAGGCGGCAGCGGTGGTGCTGGAGCGGTTGCGGGCCGAGGGGGTGCGGATTGCCGAAGGGCAGGGTGTGGTGCGGCTGCGGGGGCTGGAGCCGGGGGTAGAGGCGGTGCTGGCCGATGGCACGGTGATCGCGGGGACGCATCTTCTGGTGGCGGCGGGGCGCAAGGTGATGCTGGATGGGTTGGGGCTGGAGGCCGCGGGCGTGGCGCATGACTCCAAGGGCGTGACGGTGGGGGCGAACCTGCGGTCGGTGAGCAACCGGCGCGTCTATGCCGTGGGGGATGCGGCAGGGGGCGCGCAGTTCACGCATCTGGCGGGCTATCATGCGGGGATCGTGATCCGGCAGGCGGTACTGGGCCTGCCTGCCAAGGTGCGGGGGGATCATATCCCGCGTGTCACCTATACCGATCCGGAACTGGCGCAGGTGGGGCCTAGCGAGGCCGAGGCGCGGGCGCTTTGGGGCGACAAGCTGACGGTGAGCCGGGCGGAGTTTCACCACAATGACCGGGCGCAGGCGATGCGGGCGGGTGAAGGCTTTGCCAAGGTGATGATCGCCAAGGGGCGCGTGATCGGTGCGACGGTGGTGGGGCCCCATGCGGGCGAGGTGCTGGCCCCGCTGGCGCTGGCCGTTTCGGCGAAGATGAAGGTCTCCACTTTGGCCGGGGTGGTGTTGCCCTATCCGACATTGGCGGAGATCGGCAAACGTGCTGCGGGAACCTATTTTTCCCCCAAACTGTTTGATAGTCCTGCGGTGAAGCGGTTCGTGGGGTTGGTGCAGCGTTTTCTGCCCTGACGGATGCGGATGGGCGGGTGCGGGACCTGTTCGGGTGAAGGGGGCGTTGGCGGGTGCGGATCGGGCGGGGCAGGTTTCTGAACACGCTGTCTGGGCGGTTCCTGCTGCTGACGGTGGCCTTTGTCATGCTGGCCGAAGTGTTGATCTTTGTGCCGAGCATCGCGCGGTACCGAGTGGACTACATGCTGCTGCGGCTGGAGAAGGCGCAGATCGCGTCGCTGGCGCTGCTGGCGGCGGATGATGCGACGGTGGGGGCCGAGCTTGAGACCGAACTGCTGAAGAATGCCGAGGTGTTCAACGTGGTGCTGCGGCGCGATGAGGTGCGGCAGTTGGTGCTGTCTTCCCCCATTCCGGCGCCCATCCATGACACGTTCGATCTGCGGATGGCGGGGCCGTGGGAATTGATCCGCGACGCCGCGACTGTGCTGGCAGACCCCGAGAACCGGATCATCCGGGTGATCGGCAATCCGGTGCAGGATGCGGGGCTCTTGATCGAGATCACGATGGAGACGGGGCCGCTGCGGGTGGCGATGATCGAATACGGGCTGCGTATTCTGTTCCTGTCGGCGCTGATCTCTATTGTGACGGCGTTCTTGCTGTTTCTGGCCGTGCAGCGTTTGCTGGTGGTGCCGATCCGGCGGGTGGTCGAGCATATGACCGCCTATGCCGAAGCGCCCGAGGATGCGCGGCGCGTGATCGCGCCTTCGGCCGAGGTGGAGGAGTTGCGGGTGGCGGAAGAGGCGCTGGCCTCGATGCAGACGCAGTTGACCGGGGCGCTGCGCCAGAAGGAACGGCTGGCGCAACTGGGCGGTGCGGTGGCCAAGATCAGCCATGACCTGCGCAACATCCTGACCACGGCGCAGCTGTTTGCCGACCGGCTGGGGGCGAGCGCCGATCCGGCGGTGGCGCGGGCGGCGCCCAAGCTGGTGGGGTCAATCTCGCGCGCGGTGAGCTTGTGCGAATCGACTTTGGCCTTCGGCAAGGCCGAGGAGCCGCCGCCGACATTGAAGCGCTTTGCGCTGCGCCTTCTGGCGGATGATGTGATCGAGGGCGAAGGTCTGGTGGGCGAGGAATCGTCTGTGGTCTTCTTGAACGATGTCCCGGCGGGGCTGGTGATCCGGGCGGATACGGAACAGCTGTATCGGGTGCTGTCCAATCTGGTGCGCAATGCGCGGCAGGCGATCGAGGCGACGGGGCAGGGCGGCACGATCGAGTTGTCGGCGGGCGAGGACGAGCAGGATTGGTGGATCCGGGTGGGCGATACCGGGCCGGGCCTGCCGCCGCGCGCCAAGGAGCATCTGTTCGAGGCGTTTCAGGGCGGGGCCCGCAAGGGCGGCACGGGGCTGGGTCTGGCCATCGCGGCGGAATTGGTGCGCGGCCATGGCGGGCGGCTGGAACTGGCGCGCAGCGATGCCGAGGGGACGGAGTTTCAGATCCGCCTGCCCAAGCGGCTGTCGCCTGGCGATGCGGAATGAGGCCGGGGCCTTGCGTTTTTTCCCTTGCACCCCCGAATGACCGGGGCTAAACGCTGCCCCACGAAGGACCCGTAGCTCAGCTGGATAGAGCATCAGACTACGAATCTGAGGGTCGGGCGTTCGAATCGCTCCGGGTCCGCCATCCTTCCGACTGACGCCTGTTCAGCAGCGGAGGAGACCAAGATGCAAGCACACATGACGATCCACACGTATGCGCGACAGAGTGACCGCTCTGAGGCATTGGCATGATGCGGCTTGAACATACACCCCTTGCGTCACGCGGCTGGACCAACGGATATCGAATTTTTGCCCCATTTGCCGGGTAGCCGATCGCGATGCCAAGAATTCATTCCATAGATGTGCTGAAGCTGATCATCGCCGCGGGCGTTGTCTGGGCGCATGCCACGTTGCTGACGCTGCAGGGGGGCGCAGTGGCCTATGTCCTTGGGCAGGGGCTCGTGCGGACGGTGGTGCCGACATTTGCGGTGCTTTCGGGTTTTCTATTCCATTCCACCTTTCACCATGGCCGCGCGCGGGGATGGCTCATCCGGCTGGGATTGTTCTATCTGATCTGGACTGCGCTTTATCTGCCGGTTTGGTGGCCGCAGGACCCGACCCTTAGCGCAGTGGTGCAGGAGCTTGTCTTCGGGCCGATCCATCTTTGGTATATGGCAGCGCTGATGCTGGCGCTGGTGACGCTGCGGGTTGTGCTTTTGCTGGCGGGGGATGATCGCCGGGGGCGATGGTGGTTGATGGTGCTTGGCCTTGTCTTCCTGCTGTGTGGGACGGCGCTGCAGGCGGTGGGGTTCTTCCACGAGGCGGGGGTGTCGCTCCACGCCTGGCGCAACGGGATGTTCTTCGAGTTTCCCTTTGTGGTCATCGGCTATCTGGTGGCGGACCGTATCCGCAGACGGGGAACGGATTGGCTGCCGAGTGCAAGGCAGGCCTGGTCCATTCTGGGCGTGCTGGCGCTGCTGCGGTTGGGCGAGGCAGGGCTGTCCTTGCATCTCTTTGGGCTGAGCATCTTTGCCCCGCCGGAGTTTCCATTCCTGTCGGCGGCCTTTTCGCTGATGGTGCTTCTTGTCGCGCTGCGGACGAATGTGCCGAGCCTGCCGGTGAACATCGCCTTTTTGTCCATGATGATCTATTTTCTGCATTTCATCGTGCTGCTGGGGGCGATCCGTTTCGGCGTGACGTCGGTTTGGGCGTTGATGGCGTTGGGCATGGGGCTGCCGATGCTGGCCGGGGGCGCCTTGCTGGCCTTGGGGCAGTGGTTGCGCGGGCGAGTGTCGGGGGCGTGGCATCGGCGGCTTTATGGCAGCGCCGGACTGCGGGATGGGGATGACCCGGCCCCGGAAACCGGTGAAATGGCACCCAGACGGGGGTAGTGCCCGGGGCCGTGGCGGGTTTGCCTTTTCCTTGGCCGCTGAAGGTGACATGTGGGCAGCGGATCAATGCTGCCAAGACTTGCCAGGGAGGCCGGGCCATGCTGAACGGGAAACACCTGATTGCCGGGGAATGGGTTGGAAGTGCGGACACATTCACCTCGACCCCTGCAAGCGGGGCGGGACAGGTGTTTGCCAGCGGCGGCGCGGCCGAGGTGGACCGCGCGGTGCTGGCGGCAGAGGATGCGTTCTGGTCCTATGCCGCGCTGACGCGGGCGGAGCGGGCGGCGTTTCTGGAGCGGATCGCGGATGAGATCGAGGCGCGCGGCGCGGAGCTGACCGCGATAGGCAGCGCCGAAACCGGCCTGCCCACGGCGCGGCTGGAGGGGGAGCGGGGGCGCACCACGGGGCAGTTGCGGCTGTTCGCGCGGCACATTCTGTCGGAGGTCTATCTGGACCTGCGCCATGACGCCGCCCTGCCGGATCGCCAGCCTTTGCCGCGCCCGGATATCCGGATGATGCAGCGCCCGGTGGGGCCTGTGGCGGTGTTCGGGGCATCGAACTTTCCTTTGGCCTTCTCGACGGCGGGGGGTGATACGGCCTCGGCCCTTGCGGCGGGCTGTCCGGTGGTGGTGAAGGGGCATCCGGCCCATCCGGGGACGGGCGAGATTGTGGCGCAGGCAGTGGCGGCGGCTGTGGTGGCCTGTGGCGTGCATCCGGGGGTGTTCAGCCTGATCCAGGGCGTGGGCAATGATCTGGGCGTGGCGCTGGTGACGCATCCGCTGATCACGGCGGTCGGGTTTACCGGGTCGCTGCGCGGTGGGCGGGCGCTTTTTGATCTCTGCGCGCGGCGCGATGTGCCGATCCCGTTCTATGGCGAGTTGGGATCGGTGAACCCGGTCTTCCTGCTGCCCGCCGCGCTGGCGGCGCGGGGGGCGGCGGTGGCTAAGGGTTGGGTCGGATCGCTGACCATGGGGGCGGGGCAGTTTTGCACCAATCCCGGCATCGTGCTGATGATTGACGGGCCGGAGTCGGATGGGTTTGTCGCGGCAGCGCGGGAGGCGGCGGCAGCGGTTGCC
>PNND01000336.1 GCA_013824045.1 Rhodobacter sp.
CCTGCCGGATCAGTCCCCTGCGCCGCCTTCGGCTTTGCGGCGAGCGACGTAATCCTGAAGCGCCTCGCGGATGCCGGGGTCAAGCGGCGGGGCTTCGTAATTGGCCAAGAGGTCTTTCCAGATCCGGTTGGCACGCTGCGGGGCCTCTTCCGAACCGCGGGCCTGCCAGTTTGGATAGCTGTCCCAGTTCGAGATCATGGGTGCATGAAACGCGGTTTCATACTGCGCCATCGTCTGCGCCGTGCCGAAGAAATGCCCGCCCACCCCGGCCTCGGCAATCGCCTCCAGCGACAAAGCCTCCTCCGTTACCGCCATCGGTGAGAAGTAGGCCTGCATCATCCCCAGCATCTCTGCATCCAGCACAAGCTTTTCGAAACTGGCGGTCAATCCGCCATGCATCCAGCCCGCCGCATGGATCACCAGATGCGCGCCACCCATCAGGCATCCCCAAAGCGACATCTGGCTTTCGTAGGCCGCCTGTGCATCCAGCGCATTGGCCGCCGTTGTGTTGGAAGACCGGAATGGCACCCCGATCCGACGGGCCAGCTGGCCGCTGGCCTGTGCCGCCTTGGCATATTCGGGCGTGCCAAAGGCCGGTGCACCGGTGCGCATGTCCACGTTCGAGGTGAAGCCGCCATAGACCACCGGAACCCCGGGACGGACGATCTGGGTCAGGACAATGCCGAACATCGCCTCGGCATGTTGCAGGACCAGCGCGCCGGCAAGGCTGACAGGCGCCATAGCCCCCGCCAGCGTAAAGGGCGTGACGATCGCCACCTGTCCATGCTCGGCCAAAGCCATCAACCCTGCGCTCATCGGGTCGTCCAGTTGTCGGGGCGAGTTGGTGTTGATCACCCCCATCATCATCGGCTGCCGGGCAAGGTCGTCCAGCGACCAGCCCATGCTGATCGCCGCCATGTGGATCCCATCCAATGTCCGCGCCCCGCCAAGGGCGTTCAATTGCCAGCTTTTGTCGAGCAGCGTGATCTGGGACAGGTAAAGGTCCAGATGCCTCGTGGATGCGGGCAGGTCCATCGGCTCCAGCGGGCCGCCGGATTCCTGCTGGATGACGTTCAGGCTTTGGCACAGGCGCAGGAAATCCTGCATGTCTTGTAGGGTGCCGTCACGGCGCCCGCGATCAAGGTCCATCACGTAGGCCGGCCCACCGACCGAGGCGAAGACCATGTCATTCCCACCCAACCGCAGGTCCTTGGTCCGGTTGCGCGCAGCGATGGTAAAGCGTGATGGCACGGTCGCAAGCCGTTCACCCACGAGACCGGGGTCAAGGAAAACCATGTTGCCGTCCACCCGCGCGCCTGCGTTGCGGAAGATGTCTATGGCGCGGGCGTTCAGCACCCGCATCCCCTGTTCTGCCAAAAGCTGAAGCGCGGCGCGGTGGATCGCTTCCACCTCGTCTTCGCTGATCACCCGGATCGGGTCATAGGCGCGCGGCACCTGTCCGAAGGGCCGCTGCGGGATTGCGTTGGCAGATCTGACGGGGCGGCGCTGGCGCATCAAAGGCTCTTGTGGCTGGGCCGCTCACGGCGCGGCGGCAGGTCGGGCTCGCCCAGATGACGGGCGAAGCGATGGGCGGAATAGACCGCATCGGCGATCGAAGAAGGTGCAAGGCAGTCGCCCACCCGAGCCAGGTTCGGCTGCCCCGAAAGGGTGAACCAAAGGTCATCCACCGGTAGGCGACCGGTCACAAGGATCAGGCTGTCGCAGGCGATGTCACTCAGGACGCCGGTGGTGGCACAAGCGATACGGGCATGCTCCGCCCCCTGCCCTGCAAGCATGTGCTGAGGCAGGATCGTGACCCCGAGGTGCATCAGCCGGTCCTGCACAAGCCCCTGTTCATCGGTATAGACCGTCCAGCCCGACACCTGCGGGTAGGGCGTGACAAGCGTCACCTGATGTCCCGCCCGCGCCAGTTTCTCGGCCAGTGCACCGCCCATGTAGTAATGATCGTCATCGTAGATCACGACTGACGGCCCGACCTCCGCTCCTGCAAAGACATCATCGGGGGTCAGCGCCCTCGGATAGTCCCCGGGCTCCATCCCCGTGACCCCCACCCCGTCGCGTCGCCAGCGAGAGCCTGTCGCAAGTACAACATGATCGGACTTCAATTCGGCAATATCCCCTGCCCCCATCCGGCTTTCGCGAAAGATGTGCACGTTCGGCAACTTGCCCATCATGGTAAGCCGCCAGTCGCGAACGCGCCCCCATGTTGCCAGCCCCGGCAGCGCCGCCTCATGGACAATACGCCCGCCTAAATGGCGTCCGGCCTCGGCCAGCGTCACCTCCAGCCCCCGGCGGGCGAGCGTCAGCGCGGCCTCAAGCCCTGCGGGGCCTGCGCCAACCACCAGCGCCGTCTCGCGCCTTGGATAGGCGGCAATGCGTTCGGGGTGCCAGCCGCGTCGCCATTCCTCGCCCATCGTGGGGTTCTGGGTGCAGCGAAGGCCCACGCCTTCATTATTCGCAGCCCGGCAGATGTTGCAGCCGATGCATTCGCGGATCTCGTCCGCGCGCCCTTCGCGGATCTTTGCCGGCAGGAAGGGATCGGCGATGGAAGGCCGCGCCGCGCCGATGAAATCCTGCACCCCCTTGCGGATCTGCTCGACCATCCGGTCAGGCGAGGTGAAGCGGCCGACCGATACCACAGGTTTCGAAGTCAACCCTTTCACAAAGCGGATGTAATCCTCTTGGAAACCTTCGGGCGAAAATCGGGCGGATTTGCTGTCATTGCCAAGCGCACCCGCGACATTCACATCCCAAAGGTCAGGAACCTCGGCCAGCAGCGCCACCACATCCCGCCCTTCTTTCTCGGCGCAGATGCCTTTCGGACCGTGCAATTCATCCACCGCCAGCCGGATCGCCACAGCGCAGGAATCGCCCACAGCCTCGCGCGTGTCGTCCAGCATCTCGCGCAGCAGCCGCGCACGGTTTTCCAGACTGCCGCCATATTCGTCGCCGCGCATATTGCTGCGACGCGACAGGAACTGGAACGGCAGATAGTCGTGACCGGCATAGACATAGACGATGTCAAAGCCCGCCTGTTTCGCCCGCCGCGCCGCATCGCGCTGCCATCCCCGAAAGGCGCGAATGTCGGCCTTGTCCATCGCCCGCGCCGTGGTGGGCAGGTGATACATAGCCGGCTGTATTTGCGGGGCGATCCCCGGCACCCGTGTCATCCGGTTCGAGGCATGAGATCCGCCGTGCCAAAGCTCGATGCCCGCGAGCGCGCCATGGGCGTGTATGGCATCCGCCGTGGCGGCAAGCGGCGCGATGTCATCATCGTCCCACAGGGTCAGGAAGGCATAGGGGCTGTCATCGCTGCTGGGGTGGATCGAACAGTATTCCGTGCAGACCACCCCCCAGCCGCCTTCCGCCTTGACCGCACGCAGCGCAGCGCCTGATTGCGGGCGCTGCCATCCAAAGCCCGTGGCATGGGGCGTCTGGTAGAACCGGTTTGGCGCTGTGACAGGGCCGATCCTGACCGGCTCGAACAAAATGGCGTGGCGGGGGTCCATTGAAAGTCTCCTCGGAAACAGGCTACCATTATTGGATGACCGTTCAACAAAGAACCGGGATCGGGGCGTCCAACAAGCCATGACCATGCCGAAGTACAAACGCCTGTCGCCGGAAACCCGCGCCTCCGAACTGGTGCAGGCCGGATTGCAGGTGCTTTCGCGCGGCGGGATCACGGCCTTTACCATCGAGAACATCTGCAAGGCCTCTGGCGCGTCTCGCGGATTGGTCGGGCATTACTTCGGCGGCAAGGACGGGTTGCTGGCCGCGTGCTACGGGGCGGCCTATGCCCCGCTGTTGGAGTCCATTGCAGAGGACAAGGCGCCGCTGACCCTGAACGGGCTGATCGAAGAATTGCTGAGCGAGCGCCACTTGCGCCGGGACGGCATGGCGATCTGGCTGGCACTCTGGGGCGAGGTCGCGGTCAACCCGGTCCTTCAGGCCGAACATCTTCGGCATTACCGCAGCTACCGCACCGCAATCGCGCAAGCAACGGCGCGCCATTTCGGGCGTGACGCACCTGCTGCAACCGATGAAACACTTGCCGCTGCCTTGATCGCGCTGTTGGACGGGATTTGGCTGGAGGCCTGCATCGCGCCCACGGAAATGGATCTCGGACGGGCACGGGCAGCCATCGAAATCTTGCTGAAGGGCGCGGCACGGTAAGTCGGCTCGGCGTTGGGACTCCGGCCAGAGGGCCAGATGACGCACGCAATCGGGTTCGGGGCGAACCACAACCGCCGCGCGCTCCAATCAAATCTCTGGCCCTTGGGAAGAAAAGAATTGCCCGATTGTAATGATGTGGTTTCTTATTGAATGACCGGACAACAAGACATGCCGAACAAGAACCCGGGTCACCGCAACAGGGAGGAAAGAATGGACGACCAAAAGCGTCAACTGGATTATATGATTGGCCGTGCCCGCGCGGGCCGGATGAACCGCCGCGAATTCATCGGCCGCACGACGGCGCTGGGGGTGTCGGCAGGTCTGGCCTCGGCACTCTTTGCCAAGGTCGCGCATGCCGAGGCAAAGAAGGGTGGCCTTTTGCGGGCCGGCGTTCAGGGCGGTGAGTCAACCAATAGCCTCGACCCGGCGCTTGCGGCATCGGACGTGCCTTTCATGATCAACAAGACCTGGGGCGAAATGCTGTGCGATGTCGACCCCGGCGGTGTCATCAATCCGCGCATTGCCGAGGAAATCTCATCGAACGCCGATGCAACCGAGTGGAAGTTCAAGATCCGCAAGGGCGTGGAATTCCATGATGGCAGAACCGTCACGTCCGAGGATGTGGTCGCATCGCTGAAGCGGCACACGGACGAGAAGTCGCAATCCGGCGCCCTCGGCATCGTGCAGGGCATCGCCGAGATGACGGCCGAGGGCGACATGGTCACGCTCAAGCTGGCCGCCGCGAATGCAGACCTGCCCTTCCTGCTGGCCGACTACCACCTGGTGATCCAACCCGGTGGTGGCGTCGATAACCCGGCTGCGGGCATTGGTACCAACGCCTACAAGGTCGTCTCAAACGAACCCGGCGTGCGCACCGTGTTCGAGCGGCATGCGAATTACTGGGACAGTTCACGCGGCCATGCCGATTCCGTCGAAATTCTGACCATCAACGACAACACCGCCCGGACGGCGGCGATCCAGTCGGGCCAGATCCACCTCATGAACCGGATCGACCCCAAGATCGTCGAACTCTTGAAGGGCAATTCCGACGTGGTGATCGAGCAGGCGGCGGGACCTGGGCACTACGTATTCATCATGCATTGCGACAAGGCCCCCTTCGATAACAAGGACCTTCGCAACGCGCTGAAGCTGGCCATCAACCGTCAGGAGATGGTGGACAAGATCCTCGGCGGCTACGGCTCGCGCGGGAACGATTTCCCGATTAACGCGGCCTATCCGCTGTTCGACGACACCATTCCCCAGCGTGAATACGATGCAGCGGCGGCGGCAGAGCTCTACAAGGCTTCGGGCCATGACGGCTCGCCCATCATCCTGCGCGCCGCGCCAGGTGCCTTTCCGGGCGCAGTCGAGGCAGCGCAACTCTTCCAGCAGTCCGCCGTGGCGGCGGGTATCCCGCTGGAGGTGAAGGTAGAGCCCGATGACGGCTACTGGTCCAACGTCTGGAACGTCGAACCCTTCTGCGCGTCCTACTGGGGCGGCCGTCCGGTGCAGGACCAGATGTATTCAACGGCCTACCTGTCCACCGCCGACTGGAACGACACCAAGTTCAAGAACGCACGCTTCGACGAGTTGCTCATCGCCGCAAAGGGTGAACTTGATCAGGCGAAGCGCAAGACCATGTACAGCGAAATGGCAATGATCGTGCGTGACGAGGGTGGCCTGATCTGCCCGATGTTCAACGACTGGGTCGAAGGTCGTCGCCAAGAAGTGGGTGGCTGGGAGGCAAATCCACTTGGCACGCTGATGGACGGAACTGCGCTTGCTAAGTGCTGGCTCGAAACCTGAGGCTGTAACGCCATCCGAGCACCCTGCTTTCGAGGCCCGGCGCAGTGCGTTGGGCCTCTTTTTCATGACTCCATCTCCGTTGCGCCCCGACTTTTCTCCAGCGTTAGCAAGGCTCCGTGTCTGAGTTTTGCCCCAAGTGATGTGCGCGGCAAGGCCAATGTGACGCTCTACGGGACGCTGGCATCGATCCTGGATTTCGCAGTGGGCACCAAATATGCAAAAGCCACCGCGTGCGGTGGCTTTGGTAGGGTCTTAAT
>PNND01000237.1 GCA_013824045.1 Rhodobacter sp.
CGCGGTTTTTACGTCAAAAACCGCTACGGCTGCGCGGCGAGCAGGGCGTCGATCTCGGCCCGGGCGGGCATGGCGGGGGCGGTGCCGGGGCGGGTGACGGAGATGCCTGCGGTGGCGCAGCCGAAGCGCACGGCATCAGACATCGAGCGGCCTTCGGTCAGGGCGACGGCGAAGCCGCCGTTGAAGGCATCCCCTGCCCCGGTCGTATCCACCACCTTGCCTGCGCTGATCACGGGCACATGCACCGATTGCGTGCGGTCGCGGTAGAGCGCGCCGCGTTCACCCAGCGTGATGATGCAGGCCCCGACCCCGCGCGCCAGCAGTGCATCGGCGGCGACCTCGGCCTCGGCCAGCGTGGTGACCGGCAGGCCCGTCAGGCTTTCGGTTTCCGACTCGTTGGGGGTGATGAAATCGCACAAGGCGAGGAGGTCATCATCGAGGGGCGCGGCGGGTGCGGGGTTGAGGATGGTTTTCACCCCGGCAGCGCGGGCGATTTCCAGCGCGCGCTTGGCGGCGGGGATGGGCTGTTCCAGCTGGGTGATGAAGACCTTGGCCCCTTCGATGAGGGCGCGGTTGGACTCAATATCCGACACATCGATCCGGCCTGCGGCCCCGGCGGCGACGATGATCGCGTTATTGCCGGTGGCGTTTTCGAGGAAGATATAGGCCGCACCCGTGTAGCTTTCAGCGTCTTCGGTCACATGGGGATGGACGCCCGCCTTGGCCCAAGTGGCGCGCGCGATATCCGCAAAGGCATCCTTGCCCAGACGGGTGATGATGCTGGTCTTGCCGCCCGCCATGCTGGCGGCGACGGATTGGTTGGACCCCTTCCCCCCCGGCCCCAGCACGAAGGAGGTGCCAAGGATGGTTTCGCCCATCTTCGGCTGGCGGTCGGCGCGATAGGCGGTGTCGGCGACGAAGATGCCGAGGATGACGATATCGGACATGGGATGAACCTTTGGATCAGGCGGCAGGATCAGGCGTCTGGCGGGATGACGCCCTTGCGGAACATGAAGCAGCCGTAGAAGCGACGCTCGCCCGTCTGGATGACGGCATAGGACTGGCGGGCCATGTCGTAGAAGGCGAAGCGTTCGATGCCGATCATCGGGCGCGGGCGGCCTTCGGCGCGGTCGATCTCGGCCTGGACTTCCTGCTGGACGGCGGGGATTTCGAGCGGGTTGCCCACGACTTCCATCCGGCCTGCGAAATCATCGACGAAGGTATCCAGAGGCAGGACGGACAGGATGGCCTGCACGGCCTGCGCGGAGGTGAGGTTTTCCATCCGCAACAACTCGCCCGTCACCGTGGCGCGGGCGACGGAATCGGACGGGAAGTTGGTGTCGGCCACGATCAGCACATCGCCATGCCCCATGGCGCGCAAGACGCGCAGCACATCGGCGTTGAGCCGGTTGTCTATTCCCTTGAGCATCCGATCCTCCCTTGCGGGGATTTTCCCGCGATCTTTCCGGTCAAGCTGCCGTGCCTGTCGGGCGGGGTCAAGCGGCGCGCCGTTCGGCCGCCGTCAGAACCGCGCGCCGCTGGATTTGTCGAAGATGTGCACCTCGGCCGCCTCACGCGGGGCAAGCGTGATGGCATCGCCCGGGCGGTGGGTCACGCGGTCGCGGAAGACGGCGACCAGTTCGCGGCCCGCGATACGGATAACGACATGGGTTTCCGATCCGGTGGGCTCCACCACGGCAATGGTGCCGGAGATGCCCGTGGGCGAGACCGTGAGGTTTTCGGGGCGGACGCCGTAGATCACCTCGCGCCCTTCGGCGACGTTCATGCCGGGCGGCAGGGGCAGCGTTGCACCGCCCGCCAGCACCGCGCCGTTCTGCACCACGCCATCGATCATGTTCATCGAGGGCGAGCCGATGAAGGAGGCCACGAAGATGTTGGCGGGGCGGTCGTACAGCTCCAGCGGTGCGCCGATCTGTTCGATGCGGCCGCCCTGCATCACGACGATCTTGTCGGCCATGGTCATGGCTTCGATCTGGTCATGGGTCACGTAGACGGTGGTGGTTTTCAGGCGCAGATGCAGTTCGCGGATCTCTGTCCGCATCTGGACGCGGAGTTTGGCATCAAGGTTCGACAGCGGTTCATCGAAGAGGAAGACCTGCGGGTCGCGCACGATGGCGCGGCCCATGGCGACGCGCTGGCGCTGACCGCCCGAGAGGGCGCGGGGGTAGCGGTCGAGATAGGGGGTGAGGCCGAGGACCTCGGCCGCGCGGTTCACGCGGGTGTCGATCTCGGCCTTGTCCATCCCGCGCATCTTGAGCGCGAAGCCCATATTGGCGGCCACGGTCTTGTGCGGGTAGAGCGCGTAGTTCTGGAACACCATCGCGATGTCGCGTTCCGACGGCGGCAGGTTGTTCACGCGCCGGTCGCCGATGCGGATATCGCCCGAGGTGACCTCTTCCAAACCGGCGATCATGCGCAGGAGCGTGGACTTGCCGCAGCCCGAGGGGCCGACCAGCACGACGAATTCGCCATCCGCGATGTCGATGTCCAGACCATGGACGACCTGAAGCCCGCCATAGTTCTTTTTCAGCGCGCGGATCGTGACTTCGGCCATGCCACCCCTCCCCCATATTTTATTCTTGGCGATTTCCCTTTTGGTAGCGGCTGGGACGGGGCCTGTCCACGGACTAATCATACTAACATGTTAGAATCTTGACAGGTGGCCTGCCCCGCGCCAAGGTTCGCAGCAAGGAGTGCTGCCGCACGGGGTTGGGAGGCCCTTTCCGCTTTTGATGAGGATCGCGTCGCGCGGTCTTTGGGCATTCCAGACGCCACAAGTCATCATAGGGGCCGGGGCCTGCGGGGCGACCGGCCACATCTCAGGGAGGAGATAGACGTGAAAGTTGGAGTGTACGAAGTCATGCAGGCGCGGATGAGCCGCCGCCGCATGTTGCAAGGGGCGACCGCGCTGGGCGCTATGACGGCCGTGACAGGCGGGATGGGCTTTCGCCCGGCCATGGCGCAAGAGGGCAATGTCCGCGCCGAGATCCTGAAGATCCCCGGCGTAGGGATGGGCAGCCCGACCGATGCCGATTGGCAGAAGGTGGGCGAGCTGTGCCTTGGCGCGACCAAGGCCAGTGTGGCCGAGGGCGAGTTCGCGGGCGTGGAGCTGACCTTCCTTGGCCTGAACAACCAGAACCTGCACAACTTCCTGTTCCGTGGCTTCCTGAAGCCGTGGGAGGCCTATACGGGCGCCAAGATCAACTGGATCGATCTGGCCCAGGCCGATTACAACGCGCGTCTGCAGCAGTCGATCGCGACGGGCACCGTCGATTTCGACATCATTGAGATGGGCGCGCCGTTTGAAGGCGACACGGCGGGCCGTGGCCTGCTGGACGAGATGCCCGACTGGGTGAAGACGCAGATCGAAGCAGATGACCTTGTGGGCTATCTGCAGCCGCCGGTCGGCACATGGGATGGCAAGTCCTATCGCATCACCATCGACGGCGACTGCCACACCTTCGCCTATCGGACCGACTATTTCGGCGAGGGTGCCATCGGCGGGGCCTCGGTTCCGACGACGTGGCAGGACGTGAATGCGGTGACCAAGGCGCTGGTGGGCCAGACCGACCCGCTGACCGGGCAGCCCGCGCATGGCTATCTCGACCCGCTGAAAGGCTGGGGCGGGTTCGGCTTCTACTTCATCGAGAACCGCGCTGCGGCCTATGTGAAGCATCCCGATGACCGGGCTTGGCTGTTCGACCCGGACACGATGAAGCCGCGCGTCAACAACCCGGGCTGGGTGCAGGCCATTCAGGACGTGATGGACCTGATCGCGGTCGAGGGCGCCTACCCTGCCGACCAGATCAACGCCGATCCCGGCACCACCGGCTTCAGCCAGTTCCTCGCCGGAACCGGGTCGATGCTGATGTGGTGGGGCGATATCGGGTCTTCGGCCCGCACCTCGGACACGTCGGTCGTGGGCGATGTGGTGGGCTTTGGCATCAACCCCGGATCGACCCGCCGCTACAACTCGGCGGCCGGTGCGTGGGAAGAAACCGCCAACGAGGCACCCGTCATGGCCTATATCGGCTGGGGCATCTATGTGACCAGCCGCGTGTCGGGCGATGAGATGAAGCGCAAGGCGGCATGGTCTGCGGCGGCCCATCTGGGCGGCAAGGACCTGTCGCTGTGGACGGCGGCCTATCCGTCGGGCTTCCAGCCCTATCGTAACTCGCACTTCCAGTATGAAGAGTGGGAAACGGCGGGCTATGACCGGGCGTTCATCGAAGACTACCTCGGGTCGAACCTCGACAGCTACAACCACCCGAACGCCGCCATCGAGCCGCGTATTCCCGGCATCTTCCAGTACTACTCGGTCGCCGAGGATGAACTGGCCAAGGGCTTTGCCGGGCAATACGCAAGCGCGCAGGAAACGGCAGACGCGATTGCAGCAGCCTGGGAGAAGATCACCGACCAGATCGGGCGTGACAGCCAGATCGCGCTGTACAAGGCGTCGCTGGGGATGTGATCGCGCCCTGATGGGGTGAGATGAGAGCGCCCGAGGTTTACACCTCGGGCGCTTTATCCATTGGTTCTCTAGCGTTCAAGCAAAGGACCACAATATCCGACACGCTATCCCATATTGAGGTCAGCTGATCCCTTGAAGGTGAAAGCGTATATGAATGGACATATCGGTTGAGTGTATCGGTTGAAATCATTTGGTGATGATTCTGAAACTTCTTCACTCGATCAAGGTCTTTCTTTTCGATCAAGTTTACTGAGAACATGTCGCTTGCAACTTTCTCCAACTTGTTTGAAAGTTTGTCACTTTTTTGCACTGGAAGCGACCGCACCTTAATGTAGTGCTCAACAGATAGCTCTATCAGAACCCTGAGCATCACAGAAATAGCGTTAGGGTGCTGATCCAAGAATAGTCTATGCTGCAACTCCCCCCAAATATCACTTACGCGCTGAAGTGATCCAGTCCACTGCACACCATAATCCTTATTTGTGATTAACGTTCGGCGCTCCTGCTGTTTCGGAACAAGACTACGAGGTTCGCGAAGTGCAGCCGCATCTGAAAATCCTGGGAACCGATGTTGCTTTGGCTGCCAAACTGGGAGAATTCCTTCCTCGTTCAACTTGTCAAGATAGGCTTCCTTGCCTTTAGCGTCCCAAATATTTCCAAGTACCAGCTCACGCTCTGCAAGATCATTCGCAATCCTCGCTAGAACCGAAACAACTTCATCCTTTTCACCGAGAACCTTAAACCTATTATTCTTGAAGCTTATTCCAACCTTATTTCTCAACGGTTCAGCCGACAAAAGTCTGTTGAGCGTCGATCTCGGAATTTTTCTTCTGGCCGGCAACAAACCTTCATTACTGAGCAGTTCTTCGATGCCGTCTGCGAGTGTGACAGCGCCACTCCTACCAGTCCGGTCAACGAAGTTCCGCTTCATACGGTCATCCCATGTACTTTGACCAACACCACCTTGGGAACCAGTGTGTCTCCTAAAAAGAATCTCATCTATTCTGTCGCGATCATCTTCAACTTGGCAGTCAATTCCGAAGGGAAATTCACCGCTCCAGTTCGCACGTTGCTCACGGAAGAAATCACGAAGCACCTCTGTAGGTGCACGAAGTGGATTGTCGAGCATTTTGAGGCAAGTAATTCGACGGTTTCCATCGAACACCAGAAACTTCTCGCCATCTGGACTCACTAGCGGAAGCTCAAAAACTTCTCTGCATCTAACAATATCTTTAGTGAGATGGCGCATGTGCTGTTCACGCTCGTTGAAGAGCCAAGCGATCGCATCTGTCTCGGTTTCAAGTTCGCCATGGCGGTCATTTGCGCGATTAACCACCAAACTCTTTAGGCCAATATGCTTCACATCCATGAACTGCCTCGCAACTACAACCCCTAGATGTTGAACTAGGCAACCATTCATGGCAAGCACCGCGAACCAACTGCCACCCGCCCCGCCCCGCGACGAACCTGCCATTATGATCCGCGGGTGGCTGGGCCGCGCATCTCTGCCGGAGGGCTAAGGTAAGCAGCGAAGGCGATTTTCTTGCTGTCGTGGCGAGCGACACTCTCCCCGAGGGGCGTGGGTCGGGTCTGAGAGGGGATCGGGCGGTCGGACTGCCTTGAATCTTGCGGGGCATAGGCACCACGGGCACCAAGGAAAAAGGCGCGCGGTTGCCCGCGCGCCTTTCGTCGTTCCAACGAAACGGAACTCAGATCTTGGTGTAGAGGTCGCGCGAGGGCCAGTCGCGGATGATCGTGGGCAAG
>PNND01000458.1 GCA_013824045.1 Rhodobacter sp.
CACCACACGGTCGAGGATTGCGGCATCGCCATCGGACAGGCCCTCGCGCAGGCACTGGGCGATAAGCGCGGCATCCGCCGCTATGGCCATTTCAACCTCGCCATGGACGACGCGCAGGTTGCCTGCGCGCTCGACCTGTCGGCACGCCCCTTCCTTGTCTGGAACCTGCCCTTCCCGACGGCCAAGATCGGCAGTTTCGACACCGAATTGGTGCGCGAATTCTTTCAGGCGCTGGCCACCCATGGCGGCATCACCCTGCATGTCGACCTGATCCATGGCATCAACAGCCACCATATCGCGGAAGCCGCCTTCAAGTCCGTGGCCCGCGCCTTGCGCATGGCGGTGGAGCCTGACCCCCGCCTCGGCGATGCGCTGCCCTCCACCAAAGGCGCGCTCTGACAGTCCTAAAGGCCCGAGAATTTTCCGGAAAATTCTCGGGCTGCTCCTTTGGCAAGAATTTTTCCGAAAAATTCTTGCCTGATCGGCCCGAAAAATTTTCATGGAAAATTTTTCGGGCGTGCCATCGGGAAAGAAACCCATGCCTCTGACCGTTCTCGTCGATTATGACAGTGGCAATCTCCACTCCGCCGAAAAGGCCTTTCAGCGCATGGCGTTGGAGGTGGATGGCGGCGAGGTCCGCGTAACCTCCGACCCGGATCTGGTCGCCCGCGCCGACCGGATCGTGCTGCCCGGCGACGGGGCTTTCCCCGCCTGCCGCCGCGCACTCGGAAATCGGGGCGGTCTGTTCGAGGCGATCTCTGAAGGCGTAGCACAGGGCAAACCCTTCTTCGGCATCTGCGTGGGCATGCAGATGCTGGCGACATGGGGCCGCGAATACGAAGACACCGCAGGCTTCGACTGGATCAGGGGTGAGGTCACCCGCATCACCCCCACCGATCCCGCGCTCAAGGTGCCCCATATGGGCTGGAACGATCTGGTGATCGACCGCCCGCATCCTGTGCTGGACGGCGTGTCTACCGGCGATCACGCCTATTTCGTCCACAGCTACCAGTTCAGCGTGGCTGACCCCGCACATCTTCTGGCGCATGTCGATTATGCCGGTCCTGTCACCGCCATCATCGGCCGCGACACGATCATCGGCACGCAGTTCCACCCGGAAAAATCACAGGCCACCGGCCTGCGCATGATCGCCAACTTCCTGCGCTGGAAACCCTGACGTCACGGCTTGCCACAGGGCCGAGGCCGGATCACCATGATCACATCCTGTGGTTGTTCATGGTGCACCGATGTTTACCCGCCTCCTGCCCGCACTCGCGCTCCTTTGCGCCTGCGCCTCGCCCTCACCGCAATTCTTCGGCGCGACCCGCAGCGATGTCACCATTGATGGCCGCAGCTTCACTGTCTTTCGCGAAGACACCCGCGTACAGGTGATCCGCCACGGCCATGCCCGCGCGGCCGACCGCCCGGACATCCCCGCCCAGATGCTGCGCGCCGTGGCCCAAGCCACCGGCTGCATCCCGATCGAGACCAGCTTTCAAGGCGACAGCGGCGAACGGCGCGGCCGCATCAGGTGCTGAGGCGTCGTCGCAGCCACGGCCCAGCCCGCCCATCAATCGCGATCAGCCCCAAGGCGATCAGCGCAGCACCCGCCAGATGTTCCGGGGCAAGCCGCGCGTCCAGCACCAGCACGGTCAAGGCCACCGCGCTCACCGGAATCAGAAACGTAACCAGCCCCACATTCAGCGCGCCAGCTGTCGCCAACAGCCGAAAGAACAGGACATAGCCCAGCGCCGTGGACAACAAGGCAAGCCCGGCCACCGCCAGCCAGACCTGCGCCCCGAACCCGCCAACCTGCAAATCTCCCCCAAGGATCAGCGGCAGGAACAGCCACCCCGTCGCGCACAGACATTGCCCGAAGGCCACGCTCAGCGGCGCCACCCCCATCACCCGAAACCGCCGCCCCCAGACCGAGGCCAGCGCATAGCTCGCCGCCGCACCCAGACAGGCGACCTTGGCCCAGATCGCCCCTGTCGCGCCTGCCCCGCCCATCATCACGATCACACCCAGAAAGCCAAACACCACCCCGGCCATGCGCCCGGCCCCTGGCTGGCGTTCTCCGGCAAACAGGCCCAGCGTCAGCACGGTCAGGATCGGCGTCATCGCATTCAGGATCGCCGCCAACCCGCCCCCGATCTCCCCCTGCGCCAGCGCAAACAGGGTGAAGGGCACGGCGTTGTTCAACAGCCCCATCACCGCCAAAGCAGACCAGACCCGCGCCCCGCGCGGCAGCGGCACCCCAGATGCCGCCAGCGCCACCGCCAGAACCGCCGCCCCCAGCCCCACGCGCAGCCACACCACCATCAGGGGCGGCATCCCACCGGCCAGCGCGATATCGACAAAGAAGAACGATCCCCCCCACAGAACAGACAGCACCACCAGCAAGGCCCAATCCCGCCGTTCCATTTCGTCTCCTGCCATGAGATAAAGGGGCGCAAGATCACCCTTGCGCCCCCTCCCTAACCCGAATGCCCCGGCCGGGGCGACCCGTTCCTTGCGCTTAGTTCACCCGGCTCCAGGTACCGCCATCACGGCAGATGCCCAGAACGCAGCCCTTCACGCTCAGCCCATCGCCTTTCAGGATCATGTAAGAGTTATAGGTCTTGTCCCGATCAGGCGACCAGACCTTGCCATCCTCGTAATTCCCATCACCCTTGGCCATCATGTCCCAGATGATCTGCCGCCCCACATTCGGGCTTTCGATCTGCGCGCCCGATCCGTCAAAGGCCTTGATCAGCGTGCCGCAAAAGGCCGGGCCGCAGGCCTTCACATCGATATGGCCGAAATTCCCGTTGTCATCGGGCGCGGTCTTCCAGATTCCTTCCACCGGGTCCGCCGCAAAGGCCGCTCCGGCAAAGGCCATGCTCGCCAGCACCGTCATCATCATCCGCTTCATGGGGCCGATCCTCCCTGATTTGCCGCCGTCTTGCGACATCTTGTCCAACCCTGTCCGCCGATCAAGCCTGACGTTGGGTCGCGCGCCGCGCGCCTCCCCCTTGCCCCGCCGCCCGCCCCATGCCAAAGCCGCGCAACGACCGGACCGGAGGCCTGCGCAATGATCCTGTATCCCGCCATCGACCTGAAAGACGGCCAATGCGTCCGCCTTCTCCGCGGGGAAATGTCCGCCGCCACCGTCTTTGGCGACGACCCCGCCGCGCAGGCCGCAAAGTTTCAGGCCGCAGGCTGCGACTGGCTCCACCTCGTCGATCTGAACGGTGCCTTTGCCGGAACCCCGGTCAATGCCGCCGCAGTCGAGGCGATCCTCGCCCGCGTCACCGTGCCCGCCCAACTCGGCGGCGGCATCCGCGATATGGCCACCATTGCGCTCTGGCTGGAAAAAGGGTTGGCCCGCGTCATCCTCGGCACCGTCGCCGTGGAAAACCCCGCCCTCGTGCGCGAAGCGGCAAAGGCCTTCCCCGGCAAGGTCGCCGTCGGCATCGACGCCCGCCAAGGCCGCGTCGCCACCAAAGGCTGGGCGACCGAGACCGATGTGATGGCCACCGACCTCGCCCGGAGCTTCGAGGATGCCGGCGTCGCCGCCCTGATCTATACCGATATCGACCGCGACGGCGCGATGGGCGGCCCCAATATCGAGGCGACCGAGGCGCTGGCCCGCGCCGTCACCATCCCCGTCATCGCCTCAGGCGGCGTGTCCAGCATGGCTGACTTGATCGCCCTGCGCGATACCGGCATCATCGCCGGTGCCATCTCCGGCCGCGCCCTCTATGACGGCGCGATCGACCTCGCGGCGGCGCTGAAGGCGCTCAAGGCCTGATCTCCAGCACTCAAAAGACCCCACGCCCCGCGCCCGACCCAGGGCCTCTTGGACAGCGGCCCGAGACAAGCCCGCAACTGCGCGCTATCCTGTCCCCATGCGCGTGGTCGTCCTTGTTCTCATCACTCTGCTTGTCATATGCCTGCTGCCGCTGATCGTGGCGCTGGCCGCCGGCTCCCTGTCCGGCCCGCTCGGCTGCGACTATATCGCCGCCGCCTTCCGCAACTGCACGCTCTTCGGTGCCGATGTCTCGGATGCCATGACCACCGCCGTCAGCCTGCACTGGCTGGGCCTGATCACACTGCCCTGCGCGGCCCTGATAGCGGTGGCGCTGCTCATCCTCGGCCTCATCAACCTCATCCGCCGCTTTCGGCGGTAGGCCACCCCGCCCTCACCACCAACCACAGCCACAGCCCCAACCCCGCCGCCCCTGTCGCCAGCGCCACAGGAACGTTTACCGCCACCCCGCCCAGCAGCGCCCAGCCCGGCACCACCAGCAGCACCGTCACCACCGGGGCCAGCACCACCACGCCACACCGCGCCCAGCGCAGCGGCGGCCCAAAGGTTACCCCCACCGCCCCGCGCCCCAGCCGCGCCATCGCCCAGATCGTCACCCCCATCATCACCGGCCAGACCACCCGCACTGGATCGGGCGACAACACGCTCCCCAGCAGCCACAGCCCCGCCATTGCCCCCGGCGCAATCCACAGCCACCACCGCCCCCAGCGCAGCCTCGGCAACCGCGACAAAACCCCCAGCGCGAAGGCGACACCCACGCCCGCCAGCCCCAGATAGGCAAGCATCCCGGTCCATCCTGCCAGCGCCTTCTCCTCCAGCGGCCAGTACAGCCCCCAGACCGCCCCGAACACGCCCACCGCCACCAACCCCGCCACCTGCCGCCACAGCACCCCCCGCGCCAGCGCCATCCCCCCGCCCAGCACCACCAGCCCGCTGATCAACGCGTGCCATGCCAGTGGCGTCCAGACAAGCTGCGCAGGAAAGGCGTCATACATCGTTCCCACCACTGCCCCCTCGATCTGGAAACCCAACAGCGCCCCGCCCAAAAAGGCCGCCCGCCACCCGCCCAGACCCGACCAGATCACCGCCGACAGCGCCGCCCCCGCCGCCACGGAATAGGCCGCCAAGGTAAAGACCAGATCGACAAGGCGCAGGTCCGGCGCGGGTGTCGTCCAGAACAGGTTCTCCCCCGCCCAGACCGCGATCCAGCCCAGACAGAGCGCCGCCACCGCATAGCCCAGACCTTCGCGCATCGCGCCGCCCCCTCGCTACCCACTGGCCCTTTCTGCCGTCCACGGCTAGAAGGCCGCAAGCTTCTTGGTGACCCCATGCTGAAAACCCGCATCATCCCCTGCCTCGACGTGGCCGATGGCCGCGTGGTCAAGGGCGTGAACTTCACCGACCTGCGCGATGCCGGTGATCCGGTCGAGGCCGCGCGCGCCTATGATGCCGCCGGCGCGGATGAGCTTTGCTTTCTCGACATCCACGCCACCCATGAAAATCGCGGCACGATGTTCGACCTCGTCACCCGCACGGCGGAACAATGCTTCATGCCCCTCACCGTGGGCGGCGGTGTCCGCACCCCCGAAGATGTGCGCGCCCTCCTCCTTGCCGGGGCCGACAAGGTCAGCTTCAACTCCGCCGCCGTGGCCGACCCCGACGTCGTCGCGCGCAGCGCCGACCGCTTCGGGTCGCAATGCATCGTCGTGGCCATCGATGCCAAGACCGTGGCCCCCGGCAAATGGGAGATTTTCACCCATGGCGGCCGCAAACCCACCGGGATCGACGCCGTTGCATTCGCCCGCACCGTCGCGGCCAAAGGCGCGGGCGAAATCCTCCTCACCTCAATGGATCGCGACGGCACCCGCGCCGGGTTCAACCTGCCACTCACCCGCGCCATCGTTGATGCCGTGGGCATCCCCGTCATCGCCAGCGGCGGCGTCGGCACCCTCGATCACCTTGTCGAAGGCGTCACCATCGGCGGCGCCTCAGCCGTGCTCGCGGCTTCCATCTTCCATTTCGGCGATTTCACCATCCGGCAGGCCAAGGATCACATGGCCGCCGCCGGCATTCCCATGAGGCTGACATGACCGCCCTCACCCGCCTCGCCGCCACCATCGCCGCCCGCAAAGGGGCCGACCCCGACACCAGCTGGACGGCCAAGCTCCTGTCCAAAGGCCCCGAGAAATGCGCCGAGAAGTTCGGGGAAGAAGCGGTGGAGGCCATCATCGAAGCCGTGAAGGGCGACCGTGACCGCCTTACCGCCGAGGCGGCGGATGTGCTCTACCACCTCCTCGTGATGCTCGCCGCCCGTGACGTGACGCTGGAGGATGTGCTGGCCGAACTGGACCGCCGCGAAGGCACTTCCGGCCTGTCTGAAAAGGCCGCGCGCGGCTGACCGCGCGCCGCCCTCCTGTCAGATCACAGCAGGAAATCCGACC
>PNND01000101.1 GCA_013824045.1 Rhodobacter sp.
GAAATCGCCACACAGGCCGAACTCGCCCGCGCCGACGAATATGCCAAGACGCAGGGCGAACTCGCTTCCCTCCGCCAACGTCTGAAACTCAGCCAAGACCAACTCGCCCGTACCACCCTCACCGCGCCCATGCGCGGCATCGTGAACCGCATCGCCGTCACCACCATCGGCGGCGTCGTCCGCCCGGGTGAGGAAATCCTTCAGATCATCCCGCTCGACACCGGCCTTTTCGTCGAGGCCAAGGTCAAACCCGCCGATATCGCCCCCCTGCGCGAAGGGCAGAAGGCCACGATCAAACTCTCGGCCTATGATTACGCCATCTGGGGCACGCTGCCCGCCATTGTGACCTTCATTTCCGCCGACACCTTCCGCGATGAACGCAGCCGCGACACTGAACCCCATTACCGTGTCACCCTGAGGGTGGATCTTGACGCCCTGACCGACCGCCAGAAATCCATCGCCATCCGCCCCGGCATGCAGGCCGAGGTGGAATTTCAAACCGGCGGCAAGACCATCCTCACCTACCTGACCAAACCGCTCTGGCGCGGGTCCGAGGCGCTGCGCGAAAGGTGACGATATTCCTGCGAAAAATCGGTCGCGGGCCGGATGCCACCAACAAGGCCTGACTGGAAGGTTGCAAATCCGGCCCTGCCTTTGCACGGGCCCATGCTGTCATGTGCTTTTCACAAGACAACACCGCCGCGACGGTGCAAAAACCGCGATGAAGGGGCGGCAAACCGCTTGTGAACCGCCCGAAAACGGCTACTTTCTGCCTCCCCGGATGCTGGACGAGGCCGGGGCAAGATCAACGGGATGGTGACCATGAAACTCTCGATCGAACGCGGCACGCTGCTCAAGGCGCTGGCACAGGCGCAATCCGTTGTCGAACGCCGCAACACCATTCCGATCCTCGCCAATGTGCTGATCGAGGCTGACGGTGCTCAGGTCAGCTTCCGCGCCACGGATCTGGATATCGAAGTGCTCGACCGCGCCCCCGCGATGGTGGAACGCAGCGGTGCAACAACCGTTTCCGCCGTAATGCTGCATGAAATCGTCCGCAAACTGCCCGATGGCGCGCTGGTCAACCTGACCGAAGACGGTGCCGCAGGCCGCCTGACCATCACCGCAGGCCGCTCCACCTTCAGCCTTGCCACCCTGCCGAAAGAGGACTTCCCCGTGATGGCCTCGTCGGAATACTCAACCAATTTCTCCGCCCCCGCCGGCGTGCTGCGCCGCCTGTTCGACAAGGCGAAGTTCGCCATCTCGACCGAGGAGACGCGCTACTACCTCAACGGCGTCTATATGCATACCTCCACTGGCGAAGACGGCCCCGTGCTGCGCTGTGTGGCCACCGATGGCCACCGCCTTGCCCGCATCGACGCCCCCCTGCCCGACGGCGCGCAGGGCATGGCGGGCGTGATCGTCCCGCGCAAGACGGTGGGCGAGCTGCGCAAATTGCTGGATGATGACGATGCCGCCATCGCGGTGTCGGTCTCGGAAACCAAGGTCCGCTTCGCCACCCCGGCCATTACCCTGACGTCGAAGGTGATCGACGGCACCTTCCCCGATTACACCCGCGTCATCCCCACCGGGAACACCAAGCGGCTGGAAGTCGACGCTTCGGAATTCGCCAAGGCCGTGGACCGCGTCGCTACGGTTTCCTCCGAACGCTCGCGCGCTGTGAAACTCAGCCTTGATGAAGACCGCCTGATCCTGTCTGTCAACGCCCCCGACAGCGGCGCGGCCGAAGAAGAACTCGCCGTTGCATATGGCGACGAACGGCTGGAGATCGGCTTCAACGCCAAATACCTGCTGGAAATCGCCAGCCAGGTCGATCGCGAAAACGCGGTCTTCCTGTTCAACTCCTCGGGCGACCCCACCCTGATGCGCGAAGGCAATGACATGTCGGCGGTCTATGTCGTCATGCCGATGCGTGTCTGAGAGTGCGGGACCGGGGGTTTCACACCCCGTCAGCCATCGGTTCTTGAACCGGTGGCGAAACCAATGGCTGACCCCCGTGGGATATTTTTCCAGAGAAGATGGAGGCAAGTGTGGGTGGCCTGACCATCACCACCTTGACACTTTCCCACTTCCGCAGCCACCGCGCCGCGCGGCTGGAACTGGACGGTCGCCCTTTGGCCATTTCCGGCCCCAACGGTGCGGGCAAAACCAATATCTTGGAGGCCGTCTCCCTCCTGTCCCCCGGCCGCGGCCTGCGCCGCGCCGCCGCCGATGATCTGGCGCGCAAGCCGGAATCCCTCGGCTGGAAGATCCGCGCCGAAACCACCGCCCCTTTCCACGACCTTGAAACCTTCGCCGAAGGCGCCGCCCCCCGCCAAGTCCGCATCGATGGCAAACCCGCCACGCAGGTGGCCCTTGGCCGCATCCTGCGCGTCCTCTGGCTCGTCCCCGCGATGGACAGGCTCTGGATCGAGGCGGCAGAGGGCCGCCGCCGCTTTCTCGACCGCATGACGCTCAGCTTTGCCCCCGATCATGCCGAGGCCGTGCTGACCTATGAAAAGGCGATGCGCGACCGCAACCGCCTGCTCAAGGACATGGTGACCGACGCGCATTGGTACACTGCGCTGGAATCCCAGATGGCCGAAGCCGCATCACAGATCACTGCCAACCGCCAACACGCCCTTGCCCGCGTCGCCGCCGCGCAATCCGGGGCCGAAACCGCCTTCCCTGCTGCCACGCTGGCGCTCATCGGGCCAGAGGGTGAGGATATCCCCGAAGACCTCGCCCCTGCTCTCGCCGCAAACCGCCGCCGTGACATGGCTGCCGGGCGCACCCTGATCGGCCCCCACCGTGCTGATCTGTCGGCCATCTTCACCGCCAAGAACGTCCCCGCCGATCAATGCTCCACCGGCGAACAGAAGGCGCTGCTGATCTCGCTCATCCTCGCCAATGCCCGCGCCCTTGCCGCCGACCTCGGCACGCCCCCCATCCTGCTGCTGGATGAGGTTGCCGCCCATCTCGACCAGAACCGCCGCGCCGCGCTGTATGATGAGATTTGCGCGCTGGGCGCACAGGCGCTGATGACCGGCACCGAGCCGGGGCTGTTTGACAGTCTGGGCAACCGGGCGCAGAACATCACCGTCGTCGAACAGGGCGGCTTATCCAAGGTCACCCCGGCATGACGCCCCAACGCATTACCCTCATCACCCTCGGCGTGGCCGACCTCGCCGCCGCCCGCGCCTTCTATGCCCGGCTCGGCTGGCAGGAACACGGTGAAAGCCAACCGGGTATCGCCTTTTTCCAGCTGCATGGTCAGGCCCTTGCCCTGTTCGGGCGCGACGCTTTGGCCGCCGATCAGGGCCGCCCCGGCACTCCACTCGGCGCAGGTGCCGTCACCCTCGCCCAGAACTTCGCGACAGAGGCCGAGGTGGATGCCGCCTACACCGCCGCCCTCGCCGCAGGCGGCACCGCCCTCAAAGCACCGGAAAAGGTCTTCTGGGGCGGCTATTCTGGCTATTGGGCCGACGCGGACGGCCATGTTTGGGAAGTGGCGATGAATCCCTTCTGGCCCCTTGCCCCCGATGGCTCCCTTACCCTGCCAGAGCCGCAATGACCGTCACCGCCTACCAACTCCTTCTTTATGCAGGCGGCATGGCTGCGCTTTGGGCGGTTCCCGGCCCGGTCTGGGTGGCGCTCACCGCGCGCGCACTGTCGGGCGGCATGGCAGGTGCTTGGCCGCTGGCCGTGGGCGTGGCGCTGGGCGATCTGATCTGGCCGCTCGCCGCCATCCTCGGCCTGACCTGGATCGAAAGCGCATGGGGCGACTACCTCGCCGCCCTGCGCTGGGTCGCGGCGGGAATCTTCGTCACCATGGGCATCCTGCTGATCCGCAAACCCGCCGCCACGCTGAACGCGGATTCCCGCCTCACGAAACCGGGCCTCTGGGCGGGCTTCTCCGTCGGCGTCGCCGCCGTGATCGGCAACCCCAAGGCCATCCTGTTCTACATGGGCGCGCTGCCCGGGTTCTTCGACCTCGGCACGCTGCAAACCCCCGACATCCTCGCCATCATCGCCATTTCCGCCTTTGTCCCGATGATCGGCAACCTCGGCCTTGCATGGTTCCTTGACCGCGCGCGCCGCCTGCTTTCCAGCCCCGAAAGCGTCCGCCGCCTGAACATCGGATCGGGCATCCTGCTTATCCTCGTGGGCCTCGTCATCCCCTTCACCTGACGCAATATCTTGTGTCCAAGGCGTGACATTCCCACCCCCAGCCGCTATAAATCGCGGGCAATTCAAGGGATCACCAACCTATGGCCGAAGCCGCGAAGAAACCCGCCGAATATGGCGCCGATTCCATCAAGGTTCTCAAAGGGTTAGAGGCGGTCCGCAAACGCCCCGGCATGTATATCGGTGACACCGACGATGGGTCGGGTCTGCACCACATGGTCTACGAAGTCGTCGACAACGGGATTGATGAGGCATTGGCAGGCCACGCCACCGCCGTCTCGGTGAAAATCCACGCGGATTCCAGCGTATCGGTGCGCGACAATGGCCGCGGCATCCCCGTCGACATTCATCAGGAAGAAGGCGTCTCGGCGGCCGAGGTCATCATGACCCAGCTTCACGCAGGCGGCAAATTCAACAACACCGATGACAGCGGCAACGCCTACAAGGTGTCGGGCGGTCTGCACGGCGTGGGCGTGTCCGTCGTGAATGCCCTGTCGGAATGGCTGGAACTGACCGTCTGGCGCGATGAAACCGAATACCGCGCCCGCTTCGAACATGGCGAATGCGTCACTCATGTCTTCCCGGTTGGCCCTGCCCCCGGCATGCGCGGCACCGAAGTGCGCTTTCTGGCCTCGGCCAAGACCAACACGCCCGAAGGCACCTTCTCCAACCTCGAATACCAATTCAAGACGCTGGAAAACCGCCTGCGCGAACTGGCCTTCCTCAATTCCGGCGTGCGCATCATCGTCGAAGACGAACGCCCCGCCGAACCCCTGAAAACCGAACTTTTCTACGAAGGCGGCGTGCGCGAATACGTCAAATACCTCGACCGGTCCAAATCCTCGATCATGCCGGAACCGATCTACATGGTCGGCGAAAAGAACGGCATCGGCGTCGAAGTGGCGATGTGGTGGAACGACAGCTACCACGAAACCGTTCTGCCCTTCACCAACAACATCCCCCAGCGCGACGGCGGCACGCACATGGCAGGCTTCCGTGGCGCGCTCACCCGCACCATCAACAACTACGCCCAGACATCTGGGATCGCGAAAAAGGAAAAGGTGGATTTCACGGGTGACGACGCCCGCGAAGGGTTGACCTGCGTCCTGTCGGTCAAGGTGCCTGATCCCAAATTCTCCAGCCAGACCAAGGACAAGCTGGTCTCCTCCGAAGTCCGCCCCGCCGTTGAAAACCTCGTCAACGAAAAGCTGGCCGAATGGTTCGAGGAAAACCCCCAGAACGCCAAGATCATCGTCGGCAAGATCATCGAAGCGGCGCTGGCCCGCGAAGCCGCCCGCAAGGCGCGCGAACTCACCCGCCGCAAAACGGCGCTGGATGTGGCATCGCTCCCCGGCAAACTGGCCGATTGTCAGGAACGCGATCCCGCCAAATCCGAACTCTTCCTGGTCGAGGGTGACTCTGCCGGTGGCTCTGCCAAACAGGGCCGCTCCCGTTCAAATCAGGCGGTGCTGCCGCTCAAGGGGAAAATCCTCAACGTCGAACGCGCCCGTTTTGACCGGATGCTCGCCAGTCAGGAAATCGGCACCCTGATCACCGCGCTGGGCACCGGCATCGGGCGGGACGAGTTTGACATCAAGAAACTGCGCTACCACAAGATCGTCATCATGACCGATGCCGATGTCGATGGCGCACATATCCGCACGCTCATCCTGACCTTCTTCTTCCGCCAGATGCCGGAACTGATCGAAGGCGGCTATCTCTACATCGCCCAGCCCCCGCTCTACAAAGTCGCCCGTGGCAAATCCGAGGTCTACATCAAGGATCAGGCCGGGCTTGAGGATTACCTGATCGACATGGGCGTCGAAGGCGCCATCCTGCGCCTTGGCACCGGCGAGGAAATCGCAGGCGCCGACCTGCGCCGCGTCATCGAAGGCGCGCGTCAGTTCCGCCGCATCCTTGATGCCTTCCCCACCAACTACCCGCGCGGCATTCTGGAACAGGCCGCCCTTGCAGGCGCATTCGACGCGGGCCAGGCCGATGCCGATCTGCAGGCCGTGGCCGATACCGTCGCCCGCCGCCTGAACCTGATCGCCGCCGAATACG
>PNND01000265.1 GCA_013824045.1 Rhodobacter sp.
CCCGAACTCATCGCCTTCGCCCGTGTGGTTGTAGACCACGTCAAGGATCACCTCGATCCCCGCCGCATGCATCCGCCGCACCATCGACTGGAACTCCCAGACCTGCCCCTTGGTCAGATAGCGCGGTTCCGGCGCGAAGAACCCGATGGTCTGATAGCCCCAGTAATTCCGCAGCCCCTTAGCGATCAGGAACCGTTCATCGGCAAAGGCCTGCACCGGCAGCAGCTCAAGGCTCGTCACCCCCAGTTTCACCAGATGATCAATCACCGCATCTGACGCGAGGCCGAGGAAACTGCCCCGCAACCCCTTTTCCACGCCGGGGTTCAGCATCGTCATGCCGCGCACATGCGCCTCATAGATCACCGACTCGGCGGCGGGCACGCGCGGCGGCGCGTCATCCCCCCACATGAAGGATGTATCCACCACCACCGATTTCGGCACCGCAAAGGCACTGTCGCGGGTGTCATAGGACATGTCGCCGCGCGAACTGCCCACCTTGTAGCCCATCAGCGAATCCGACCATTTCAACCGCCCCTCCAGCGCGCGGGCATAGGGGTCGATCAGCAGCTTGTGCGGGTTGAAGCGGTGGCCCAGTTCCGGCTGGTACGGCCCATGCACGCGATAGCCGTAAAGCGTGCCGGGCATCAGCCCGCCGACATGCCCATGCCAGATGTCGCCATCGCGTTCCGGCAGTGCCAGCCGGACCAGTTCCTTGCGCCCGTCAGGGCTGAACAGGCACAGCTCGATCTTTTCGGCATGGGCGGAAAAAACGGCGAAGTTCACGCCCTCGCCATCAAAGGTCGCCCCCATCGGCCAAGGCCGCCCCGCCGTCACAGCATGCCCCACCGGACGCGGCGGGAGAAGCGCAGCTTGCGGTGTCACGCGGTCAACCCGTCATAGAGCGCGGCATAGGCGGCGGCGCTCGTTTCCCACCCCACGGGATGGCCCATCGCATTCCTCTGCACACGGGCCCAAAGCTTTGGATCGGCGTAAAGCGCCACCAGCTGCCGCAGCGCCTGCCCAAAGGCCACCGCATCGGTCGGGTGAAACTGCACCCCAGTCGCCACCCCGGCAGCCAGAGCGGCGGGTGAGGCATGGATGACCGTATCCGCAAGCCCCCCCACCAGCGCCACCACGGGCACCGTGCCATAGCGCAGGCCATACATCTGCGTCAGGCCGCAAGGTTCAAACCGGCTGGGCACCAGCACCGCATCCGCCCCGGAAAACAGCCGGTGCGACAGCCCCTCGTCATAGCCGATCCGCACCGCGACCCGGCCCGGAAAGCGTTGCTCCAACCCGCGCATCGCGCCTTCCAGCGCTGGATCGCCCGATCCCAACACCACCAGCGCCCCGCCAGAGGCGATGAATTCCGGCACCACCTGCGGCAGCAGGTCGATGCCCTTCTGATCCGTCAACCGGCTTACGACAATCGCCAAAGGCCCCGTGGGCACCGACAGCCCAAATTCCTCGCACAGCGCCAGCCGCGCCGTTGCCTTCCCCTTCATCGCCTTGACCGAGAACGGCACCGGTTCCGCCTCCGGCGACCAGACCTCGGTATCCACCCCGTTCAAGATGCCCGACACCACCCCCGCCCGCGCGGCGATCAGCCCCTGCATGCCCATCCCGAATTCCGGCCGCATCAGTTCCGCCGCATAGGTGGGCGATACGGTGGTGATCCGATCTGCCGTCACCAGCCCCGCCTTCAGGCTGGACAGCCCGCCGTAATACTCCAATTGCCCCGGATGGAACGCCTCGCGCGGCAGGCGCAGCACGCCCAGCATCCCCGCATCCGCCCAGCCCTGAAAGGCGATGTTGTGAACCGTCATCACCGATCCCACGCCGGATGGCCCGCCATAGGCCAGATAGGCCGGGGCATAACCCGCCTGCCAGTCATGCGCGTGCAGAACCTGCGGCTTCCAGCCCGCGAACCCCTCACGCGCCATCCGCGCTGCAACCCAGGACAGGGCGGCGAAGCGCTGCGGATTGTCGGGCCAGTCGCCGCCGGCGCCATTGTAAGGGCCACCCTCGCGATCATAGAGATGCGGTGCATCCAGCAGCAGGACGGGTACCCCCTCGACCTCACCCTGAAAGACCACGCCCTCGCCGCCCCACAGGTTGGGCTCGCGCCACACCTCACGCAGGCCGGGCAACAGGCCGCGCAAGCGGCGATAGGCGGGCAGCAAGACCTGCATCTCCCAGCCCTGCACACGCAGCGCAGCAGGCAGCGCGCCGACCACATCAGCCAGACCCCCGGTCTTGATAAGCGGCACGCATTCCGAGGCAACAGACAGAACCCGCCCCTTCACCGCCATGAAAGCCCCCTTCATCTTGGCCCAAATACCCTCGGGTGGGTCCGGGAGGGCAGACAGCCCTCCCGGGGCTTCCTCCCAGAGCCCAAGTCAGGACAGCTTTCGCGCCCGCGCGTCAAGCATATCCTGTGTTATCAACACGATCCCGCCTTCGCTGACGCGGAACCACTTGGCGTCTTCCACCGGGTCCTGCCCCACGACCAGCCCTTCGGGGATCACCACATTGCTGTCGATCACGCATTTCGTCAGTTCCGCCTTGCGGTTCACGATCACGCGCGGCAGGGCCACCACATATTCCAGACTGGAATAGGAATGCGTCCGGCAGCCCGTGAACAACAGCGAATTGCGCACCTCCGACCCCGATACGATGCAATCTCCCGACACCAGCGATGACACGGCAGACCCGCGCCGATCCGCCTCGTCATGCACGAATTTCGCGGGCGGCACGATTTCGGAATAGGTCCAGATCGGCCAGGTATTGTCATAGATATCCAACTTGGGCACGAAATCCGTCAGGTCGATATTGGCCTGCCAGAAAGCATCGATCGTGCCCACATCACGCCAATAGGGTTCATCCTCCAGCCCGCTTTTAACGCAGGAATCGGCAAACTTATGCGCCATGGCCTTGCCGCCCTTTACGATGGCCGGAATCAGATCATTGCCGAAATCATGGGATGAATTTGTATCTGCCATGTCACGGATCAGCAGATCGCGCAGGAAATCCCAGTCAAAGACGTAAATGCCCATTGAGGCCAGCGAATGGTCAGGGTCGCCCGGAATCGACGGCGGGTTCTTCGGCTTTTCCAGAAAATCCGTGATCCGCATGTCCTTGTCGACATGCATCACGCCAAAGGCGGTGGCCTCCATCCGGGGCACGGTCAGGCAGCCGATGGTCACATCAGCCCCCGTCGCCACATGCTGTTGCAGCATGATCTCGTAATCCATCTTGTAGATATGATCGCCCGCCAGAACGATCACATATTTGATGCCATAGCTGTCGACGATGTCGATGTTCTGCGCCACGGCATCCGCCGTGCCCAGATACCATTTCGTCTCATCCACCCGCTGCGAGGCGGGCAGGATATCCAGATATTCGTTCCGCTCCGCCCGGAAGAAGTTCCATCCCCGCTGGCAATGCCGGATCAGGCTGTGCGCCTTGTATTGCGTGGCAATCGCCATCTTCCGGATGCCGGAATTCAGCGCATTCGACAGCGCAAAGTCGATGATCCGCGTCTTGCCGCCGAAATAGACCGCAGGCTTGGCACGGCGGTCGGTCAACTCTTTCAACCGGCTGCCCCTGCCCCCGGCAAGGACAAAGGCCATCGCCTGGCTGGACAGGCGCGCGTTCGGTCTTGGTTGCATCATCGTGTTTCCCTCCCTACGCAGCCTGCGCTGCTTATCCCTTTGCCTGACGGAACCAGACTGCCGAAAGCGGCGGCAGCGTGACAAGCGCGGATTGCGCCCTCCCATGCCACGCCACAGCCTCGGCCGTCACACCGCCCAGATTGCCCCGGTTGCCACCACCATAAAGCGCCGCATCGCTGTTCAGGATCTCATCCCAATGCCCACCCGCAGGCAGGCCCAGCCGATAGCTCCGTTCCACCGGCGTCAGGTTGACCACTGCCACCACCATCGGATCGCCCGAACGCCCCTTGCGCGCCCAAGCATAGACCGACGCCCCCGCATCATTGGATTCGATCCATTCAAAACCCTCGGGCCGCGTGTCGTTCACATGCAGCGCGGGCGTGTCGCGGTAGATGCGGTTCAGATCGCGCACATAGGATTGCACGCCGCGATGTTCCGCGATGTCCAACTGGTGCCAGTCGAGCGACTGATTATGGTTCCACTCTCGCCCTTGGGCGAATTCGCATCCCATGAACAAAAGCTTCTTGCCCGGATGCGCCCACATGAACCCGTAATAGGCGCGCAGGTTGGCGAACTTCTCCTCACCCGAACCCGGCATCTTCTCCAGCATGGACCCTTTGCCATGCACCACCTCATCATGGCTGATCGGCAGGATGTAATTCTCGGACCAAGCATAATGCAGGCCAAAGGTCATCTGGTGGTGGTGGAACTGCCGATAGATCGGGTCTTTTTCCATGTAGGACAGGGTGTCGTTCATCCAGCCCATGTTCCACTTGAACCCGAAGCCCAGCCCGCCATGATCCACCGGCCGCGACACGCCGGGAAAGGCCGTGCTTTCCTCGGCCGCCGTCATGATCCCCGGCACCTCGCCATAGACGGTTGTGTTCATCCGCTGCAGCAGGGCGATGGCCTCGTAATTCTCGCGCCCGCCATCCTTGTTGGGGATCCATTCACCGTCTTTGCGGCTGTAATCGCGATAGAGCATCGATGCCACCGCATCCACGCGCAGGCCGTCGATATGGTATTCCTCCAACCAGTACAGCGCGTTGGACACCAGATAGTTGGCAACCTCGATCCGCCCGTAATTGTAGATCAGCGTGTTCCAGTCCTGATGAAACCCCTCGCGCGGATCGGCATGTTCATAAAGCGGCGTGCCATCGAACCGGCCCAAGCCATGCGGATCGGTCGGGAAATGCCCCGGAACCCAGTCCAGCAGGATGCCAAGCCCCCTGCGATGGGCCGCATCGACCAGCGCGCGGAACTCGGCCGGTGTGCCATGGCGGATCGTGGGGGCATACATGCCGACGGGTTGATAGCCCCAGCTGCCATCAAAGGGAAATTCGCTGATCGGCAGCAATTCGATATGGGTGAACCCCATATCGGCCACGTAATCCACCAGCTGCTCGGCCAGTTCGAGGTAGGACAGCATCCTGTCCCCCGGCGCACGCCGCCACGATCCCAGATGCACCTCGTAGATGCTGATCGGCGCGTCGATTGAATGCCGCGCAGCACGGCCTGCCAGCCAGTCCTGATCGTGGAACTCCCCCACGATCTTGCGCACGACGGATGCATTGGCCGGCGGATGCTCCGACCCGAAGCCCACCGGATCGGCCTTCAAAGGCCCGACATAGCCGTTATGGCCCCGAATCTCATACTTGTAGGTCGCACCCTCGCCCAGACCGGGGATGAAGGTCTCCCATACCCCCGTCGGGCCACGCCGCCGCATCGGGTGGCGGCGGCCATCCCAGACGTTGAAATCCCCCACCACGCTGACGCGTTCGGCATTGGGCGCCCAGACGGCGAAATGCGTGCCTTCCACCCCTTCATGGGTGATGACATGCGCGCCCAGCACGTGCCACAGCCGCTTAAGCGTGCCCTCGCCCAGCAGATATTCATCCATCTCGCCAAGCACCGGACCAAAGCGGAAAGGATCGTCGAATTCCCACGCCGCGCCATGGCCCTCGGCGCGCAGGCGATAGTCCCCTTTCTTGGGCAGTGCTGCGCAGAACAGGCCGTCACAGCCAAGGATAGCTGCCGCCTCAACGGGTTTGCCAGCCTTGCCCGTCAGCACCGACAGCCGCTCCGCCCCCGGCACAAAGGCCGTGACAACCCACGCACCCTCGCGCTTGTGCAATCCCAGCACCGAAAACGGATCGCCGTGGCGGCCTTCCACGATGGCCTTGGCGGCCCCGTGGTCGATCAGCGTCTCGGTCATGGCTGCCCCCTCCCAAAAGGCGCCACCCCGGCCCGTCACAGGGCCGAAGTGACCCCCCATATGTCATCCATATAGCTGCGGATCGTGCGATCCGATGAAAAGAACCCCGACCGCGCGGTGTTCATCGCAGCCATCCTCACCCAGCGATCCTGATCCGCATAGGCGCGGTCCACCTCGCCCTGCGCCGCATGGAAGGCATCGAAATCCGCCGCGACAAGGAAATAGTCATGATGCCAGACGCGATGCACCAACCCATGATAGCGGTCCGGCTGATCGGGCGAGAAGCGACCTTCGGCGATCATCTGCAGCACATCCTGCAA
>PNND01000285.1 GCA_013824045.1 Rhodobacter sp.
AAAGACGCCCGATGTGACCAGCGCCTGCGGGATGCGGTGCGGGATCACGGTGGTTTTCGCCCGCGCCATGGCCCGGATCGCGCCGCCGAACAGCCCGGCCCCGATCAGCGCCAACCCTGCGGCCAGCATGTCGCCCAGCGCGCCAAAGAGGTTGAACGGCAAAAGCCGGTCAATCCCCCATGCTGCCGCCAGAAAGGCGGCCAGCCAGATCGGTGGAAGGTCGATCAGTTTCGACACGGGTGGTTTGTCTCCTGAAGTGTTGCGCGATTTGTTCCGTTCCGCGCCGGGAATGGCAAGCCCCCAAAGGCCGGTTTTCGACGGTTCACCTGCCAAATCCGGCAAAGCGCCCGAATGGTGGGCGGGTTGTGCCTAACGCTGGGACAGGTCATTCTGCGCGCAATAGTAGGGAGACGACCATGACCACCGATTTCGCCGCCACGCGGGCGGCTTTTGTGCTGCCTGAGGGGATCATCTATCTGGACGGCAACTCGCTGGGGCCGCTGCCAAAGGCGGCTGCGGCCCGTGTGGCGGAGGCGGTTGAGGCGGAATGGGGCCAGATGCTGATCACCGGGTGGAACAAGGCCGGGTGGATGGACCAGCCTGCCCGTGTGGGCGACCGGATCGCGCGGCTGATCGGGGCGGAACCCGGCACGGTGGTGATGGGGGATACGCTGTCGATCAAGGTCTATCAGGCGCTGGCCTCGGCGTTGGAGATGAACCCCACGCGGCGGGTGATCCTGTCGGATACCGGGAATTTCCCGTCTGATCTGTACATGGCGGATGGGTTGGTGCGGACCCTGGGCGATGGCTATTCGCTGCGGACGGTGGCGCCGGAAGAGGTGCTGGATGCAATCGACGAAACTGTGGCGGTGACGCTGATCACCGAGGTGGATTACCGCACGGGCCGCAAGCATGACATGGCGGCGATCACGGCGCGTGCCCATGCGATGGGCGCCCTGACGATCTGGGATCTGGCCCATTCGGCGGGGGCGCTGCCGGTCGAACTGGCCGGGGTGGGGGCCGATTTCGCGGTGGGCTGCACCTATAAGTACCTCAATTCCGGCCCCGGCGGCCCAGCCTTCATCTATGTGGCCCCCCGTCATGCCGAGGTGGCGCGACCGGCGCTATCGGGCTGGCTGGGGCATGAATCCCCCTTTGCCTTTGACCTTGGCTATCGCCCCGGTCGCGGGGTGGAGCGGATGCGCGTGGGCACGCCGCCCGTGCTGCAACTGGCCGCGCTGGAGGCAGCGCTGGATGTATGGGACATGACCAACATGGCCGATGTGCGCGCGCGGTCCATCGAATTGACGGAAGCCTTCATCAAGGGGGTGGAAGCCGCCTGCCCCGCCCTGACGCTGGCCAGTCCGCGCGATCCGGCAAGCCGCGGATCGCAGGTCAGTTTTCGCCACCCTGAGGGCTATGCCATCATGCAGGCGTTGATTGCGCGGGGCGTGATCGGCGATTTCCGGGCGCCAGATATCCTGCGCTTTGGGTTCACGCCGCTTTATACCACCTTTGACGATGTCACCGCCGCCGTGCGGATATTGGCCGAGGTGATGGACAAGTCGCTGTGGGACAGGCCAGAATACAAGACCAAGGCCCGCGTCACCTGACGCAAGAGAGGACCGCCATGACCACCATCCGCCGCTGGAACCCCGATGGCATTGCCGCGCCCGCGTCGCGCTATGCCCATGCCGTGCTTGTAGAGGGGGCGGCGCGCTGGCTGCATCTGGCGGGACAGGTCGGCACCCATCCCGATGGCCGCGTGGCCGAAGGGTTGGCGGCGCAGCTGGATGCCTGTTTTGCAAATGTGGATGCGGGGCTGGCGTCGGCGGGGATGACGCGCGGCGATCTGGTGAAGGTGACGGTCTATCTGACCGTCAACACGCCCGATGCCGTGGCGACCTATCGCGCCCGCCGGGATGTCTGGATCGGGGATGGGCCGCTGCCTGCGGCGACGCTCTTGATCGTGGCGGGGCTTGCCTCGCCGGCCCTGCTGGCCGAGGTGGATGCCTATGCAGCCAGCTAGGGGTGGCCTTGCGCTTGCGGCCCTGATGCTCTTGGGCGCGCAGCACCCGGTGGCGGCGGAGACGCCCGACCTTGCGCGCGGCCTGAACCTTGAGATCTGGGTGGAGTGGCTGGCTGTCGATGACATGCTGTCGCGTGAAGGGTTTTTGACGCCCTATCCCGACTGGCGGCGCTTTGTCGGGAAAGAAGAGCTTGAACGTTACCGCGCCGACGGCTTCGATTTCCTGCGGATGCCCTTTGATCCCGGCCCGATGCTGGCGCTTGGCCCCGGCGCAGACCAAGATGCGCTGATCGCAGATATCCGAAGTGCGGCCGAGATAGGGCTGGAGGCGGGGCTGACGGTGATCGTGGATCTGCATTCCATCCCCCGCCCGGATGAGGTTTGGGGCACCGATGATGTGGTGGGCCGCCTCTGGCCGGACTATCTGCCGCTGGTGGGGCGGGTGGCGGCGGCGCTGGACGGTCTGCCGCCGGACCGGACGTTGTTCGAGCCGCTGAATGAGCCGACGCTGGACTGCGAGGCGATGTGGGATGACAGCCCAGAGGCACCGCCCGAACGCTGGCCCGACATGCTGGTGGAGATGCACGCGGTGGCGCGCGCCGCCGCGCCGGACCTGCCGCTGGTGCTGTCTGGTGCCTGTTGGGGCGGGATTTACGGGCTGGAGCGGATTGATCCGGGCCGGATCGAGGACGATAACGTGGTCTGGTCCTATCACAGCTATGACCCGTTTCCCTTTACCCATCAGTCGGCGAACTGGACGGGGTCGCCTTTGAAATACATCTCGCGCCTGCCCTATCCGCCTTCTGCATTGGATAATGTGACGGCGATGGAACGTGCGGCGGCGGCGGCACTGCGGATGCAGGCGGCGGAGGGGTCGGCCGATCCTGCGGCGATTGCCGCCGAGATTGCCGCCTATCGCGCGATGCCCGATGATAGCGGCCCTGCGGTCAGTGCGCGCGCGGCGGCATGGGCGGCACAGCACGGCATCCCGGCGCGGCGGCTGATCCTTGGGGAATTTGGGGCGATCCATACTGACCCGGAGGGCCGCTTTGCGGGAGATGACGCCCTTCGCTACATCGCCGATCAGCGCACCGGGGCAGAACGGCACGGCATCGCTTGGGCCGTCTGGTCGCTGACGGGTGAGATGGCGGTCACCCTGCCCGATGATCCGCGGCGCGTGATGGACCCGGCGGCCTGTGCCGCGCTTGGCCTTGCGGGCTGCGCGCCGTGACGCCGCCGCTCTGCCACCCCTTGCCGCCTGTCTGCCGCCCGCAAGGCTGGGCTGCGCTGTGGCGGCGCATGGGCAATCTTTCCGTGCTGAACTGCAAGGGAACCTTCTCGTCCTGAACCCATTCATCAAACAGGAGACCGAGAATTGACCACCTGCCCTTTCAACCCATCCGACGACGGCGCGCAAATGTCCTTTGACGGGCGCATGTCCTATGGCGATTACCTGCAGATCGACCGCATCCTGAACGCCCAGCATTGCCTGACCGAAGCGCATGACGAGATGCTGTTCATCATCCAGCATCAGACATCCGAGTTGTGGATGCGGCTGGCGCTGCACGAGTTGGATGCCGCGCGGCGGATGATTGCCGCCAACCGGGCGCGCGAGGCGTTCAAGATGCTGGCGCGCGTGTCGCGGATCTTCGAGCAGCTCAATTCCGCCTGGGATGTGCTGCGCACCATGACGCCGTCGGATTATTCGCGCTTTCGCGATGATCTGGGCCAATCGTCTGGCTTTCAAAGCTGGCAATACCGGCTGATCGAATATGCCGTGGGCAATCGCAACGGGGCCATGCTGCGGCCCCATGCGCATCGCCCCGACCTGATGGCCAAGCTGGAGGCCGAACTGGCGCGCCCGTCGCTTTACGATGCCGCGCTGGCCCATGTGGCGCGGCTGGGGCTGCCGGTGCCCGAGGCGGTGCTGGCGCGCGACATCGCCGCCCCATGGGTGGCCGATGATGGCGTGCGGGCGATGTGGGAAATGGTCTATCGCGACCCGGAACAGCATTGGCAGGCCTATGAGCTGGCCGAGAAGCTGGTGGATTTCGAGGATTACTTCCGACGCTGGCGATTCAATCATGTGACCACGGTGGAACGGGTGATCGGCTTCAAGCGCGGCACGGGGGGCACGTCAGGTGTGGCCTATCTGCGACGGATGCTGGAGGTTCAGCTTTTTCCCGAGCTTTGGCAGGTGCGGACCACGCTTTGATTCTTTGACGCAAGCAGCCGCAGCGGATAGATTAATCGGCGGAAACACGTGCAAGCGCTGCTCGCCTTGCGAAACATATGGACAGATAGATTGATGCGCCTGCCATTTCACAACCTTGTCCGCTTTCTGATTGCCGGCGCTTTTGTCGGGGTGATGTCTGCCTGCGTCCCGCATGGCGAAGGGATGTCCACCTCAGGCGCGGCAAAGCCCGGCGCTGCGAAGGAAATCCAGGGGGCCTATCTGGCCACCAAAGATGCCAATATCGACATCCCCGCCCTGCCGGTGGAGGAAATCCCCCAGCAGTTCCGCCGCCAGTCAGTCTATTTCGAAACCAACGAAGTGCCGGGAACGATCATCATCAACCCGTCGCAGCGTGTGCTGCATTACGTGACAGGCAAGAACCAGGCGATCCGCTACGGCATTTCTGTGGGCCGTGCCGGGTTCGAATGGTCGGGCACCGCCATCGTGAACGAAAAGAAGCCGTGGCCCACCTGGACCCCGCCGGCCGAGATGATCGCCCGCGATCCGAAACTGGCGAAGTGGAAAGATGGCCAACCGGGCGGGCCGACCAATCCGCTGGGCGCGCGCGCGATCTATCTGACCACGAATGGCGTGGATTACGGCTATCGCATCCATGGCACGCCGGAATGGCGGTCGATCGGGCGCAATGCCTCGTCCGGCTGTATCCGCATGATCAATCAGGATGTGATGGATCTGTATAATCGCATTCAAGGGGGTGAAAAGGTCATCGTGCTGACGCGGGACGGGCAATATCCCACGCGTCTGGTGCTGCCGCCGCCCGCGCCGAAGCCGAAGGCCCCCACCCCTGCGGTGGCGCCAGAGCCGGTGATGCCCCCCCTTCCCGCCCCGGTTCCGCTCGACCCCGAATTGATCGCGCCCCTGCCGGTATGACGGGACGCCTGTGATGAATTGAAAAAGGGGCGCGACGGTTTCCCGTAGCGCCCCTTTTTGCATTTCCGGCCTGTGATCAGGCGAGCCAGCGGTCGTAGTCGGCGACCAGCAGATGGGTGGGGGCGACATCCTCTTCGATCTGCGAAAAGCGGCCGATCTTCTTGGATACAAAGACATTGTCGGTCACGTCGTCATTCACCGTCGACACCTCGCCGATCAGCACATCGCCGCCTTCGCCCCAAAAGGCGTGCCAGTCCCCCGGCAGGAGCGTGACGCTTTCCCCCGGCGCGAGAAGGATCACTTCACCGCCCTTGAAGGGGCGCGGGACGCCGTCGCAATAGACCGTGCCGCCCTGCGTTTCGGAAAAACTGCCGTCCGGGTTCGACCCGTTCAGCCGCACAGCCAGCTTGGCCCCGCCCCGGTTGATGATGTCTTCGGCCTTGATCACATGGGTGTGGCAGGGCGAATGCTGATCCTTGCGCGAGATCAGCAGCTTTTCGGCATAGCACATGCCGCCGCCGCGCTGCAGATCGGCCAGCTTGCCATTGCGCAGGGTGAAGAGGAACAGGCCCAGTTCATCGAACGCGCCTTGGCCGTAATCGGTGATGTCCCAGCCCATCCGCGCGGTGATGATCGCCTGCGCGTCGGCCTTGCGCGCCTTGAATTCGTCCGGGCTCCAATAGGCGAAAGGCGGAAGGACAAATCCGTAATGACGGATCATGTCATCCGCCGCTGCCATGATGTCGTTGATGCGCGACCGTTTCATCCGCCCCTCCCCTGTTGCGTAGGCTTGGGCGTATCTAGACCTGTGTTCCTTCTGCCAACAAGCGGGTTTTGCGCTGGAAGCGCCATGTCAGCGCCGCGCCCGCGCCTGCCAGCGCCACGATGAACCCGGCCCAGATGCCCGCCGGACCCAAACCCAGATGATGCGCAAAGACATAGCCCAGCGGCAACGACACCGCCCAATAGGCGATGGCCGATACGGCGGCGGGCCACATCGTATCGGACAGGCCGCGCAGCGCGCCCAGCATCGCCGATTGCACCCCGTCGG
>PNND01000246.1 GCA_013824045.1 Rhodobacter sp.
CGCTGATCGGGCCGCCCTGTTTCATCACCGCCTTCTTCTTTCAGCAGGTCCATCTGGCCGAGGTGAAGGGGTGGTCCCACCTTGGCCTTGTCGCCACCTTCCCGGCCTATACCGCCGCCTCTGTCATTGCGATGTTCGCAGGCGGCTGGGCGCTGGATCGCTGGGGCACCGCGCGGCTGATGCCGGTCTACATCCTGCCGCTGGGGCTGTTCTTTGCCATCTTCCCGCTGATCGACACATTGCCCTTTGCCGCACTGGCCATGGCGATCATGGGCCTGACATCGGGCGCACAACTGACCGTCTCCATGGCCTTCTGGGCGGAATTCTACGGCACCCGGCACCTTGGCGCGATCCGCGCCGCCGTCGCGTCTGCCATGGTGCTGGCCACGGCCATCGGCCCCGCGCTTTCCGGGCTGATGATCGACCGGGGCTATGCCCTCACCGCACAAATGCCGCTGTACGCGGCTTGGTTCATGCTCGCCTCAGCGCTCTTGTTCTGGCGCATCCGCAGCGACCGGGTGGCACTGCCCGCCCGCGCCTAGCGACGGCGCAGATACACATAATAGGCGCCCGACCCGCCATGCTTCAGATGCGCCTCTGTCACCTGCAACACCGCAGCCCCAAGGGCGGCATGCGCAGCCATTGCGGCACCTGATGGCGCAAGGCACCCATACGCTGCGGGATCGGCCCCCAATCGTCGCCCCGCTTGCCCTTGCCGGTGATCACTAGCACCAGCCGCAACCCGGCCGACTGCGCATTCAGAATGAAGCGGATCAGTTCCGGATGCGCCTCGGCCAATGTCATCCCGTGCAAGTCGATCCGCGCCTCGGGCGCTAGCTTGCCGCGCACCATACGCCCATGCTGTTTGGCATCCATCTGCAAGGGCGCATCCCGCAATGCCTCGCCCAGCGACGGGGCCAGATCATGGGCCTTGGCCGCCCGCGCCTTCTGGCCCAGCCGGAACGGCTCCAACCAGCTTTTGGGAATTTCCGCCTCACGCGCGGGTTTGGCCTCGGTCAAGGGGTGCGGATGAACCGCACCCTCGATCCGGTTCACGGCGGCCTTGGCGCGGGGATGCATAGGCCGCGCCGTCCGCGCCACGGCCTGCCACAGTTCCTCTTCCTCGGGGCGAAGCGTGCGGCGGCGGCTCATCACATGCCATCCGGCAACATTGTATAGGCCCGGTCGATGGGCAGCAGAACCACCATCCGCCCGCCATCCTTCACAGTCCCCGCCGCGTCCCCCGCCGCAGGGCCCGTGCCATAAAAGATGTCCGCCCGTTGCGCTCCCTTGATCGCGCCCCCGGTATCCTGCGCCACCATAAGGCTGCGGATGGGTTTGGCCCCGTCCTTCTCCACCCAGACCGGCGCACCCAGCGGCGTGTAGGCCGGATCAATCGCCACAGACCGGAAGGCCGTGATCGATCGCCCCATCGCACCGATCGGCCCCTTTTCCGCTGGCACCTCATTCACCGTGCGAAAGAACACGTATGACGGGTTGATATTCAGTAGTTCCGTCCCGGCCTGATTGCGCACATAGGCCGAAATCTCCTGCGCGGATACCTGATCCATGCTGTGCGTTCCCCGCCGCACCATTTCCTGCCCGACCGACCGATAAGCATGGCCGTTCCGCCCGGCATAGCCCACCCGCACCACGGCACCATCGGGCATGCGGATGCGCCCCGATCCCTGCACCTGCAGGAAATACACATCCACCGGATCATCCAGCCAAGCCAGCTCCAGCCCCCGCCCGCGCAGGATGCCCCGCTCGATCTCGGCCCGGGTGTGGAACACCTGCCCGTCCCGCAGTTCCGGCGGGCGGCGATAGATGGGCCATGCGAAACGCGGTGTCCGCACGGGCGATCCTTCAAGTTCCGGCTCGTAATACCCCGTGAACAGGGCAGGCGGCGCGCCAATCACCACCGGGCGAAAGAACAGCTCGAAAAACTGCCGCGCCCCTTCGGCACTGTCACCCGCATCCTCGGCCAGCTTGCACAGCGGCACCCAGTCCGCATCATCCAGCAACCCGCAGGTTTCCCTAAACGAAGAAAGGGCGGCCCGATGGTCATCGGCCGCCCATCCCTCCAGATCGGCAAAGCGCAGGATTTCGGCATGGCTGGGTACGGTCATCATAGCGACCGCCATCATAGCCGCTGCCAGGGCCGAACGCATCAGTCTCCGGTGGCGACAAGTTGCCAGTTGGGATCGTTCGATCCCATCTTGCGGGCAAAAGTCCAGACGTCGCGCTGACGCTTGATCTCGTTCGGGCTGCCCTCGATCACCGCGCCATTGGCATCCTTGACCACCGAGGTCAGCTCGCCCACGAAACGCACCGAAACCTCAGCCTCGCGCGAGTTGCGATCAAAGGTCGCGTCATGCAGCGCCAGTTCGCGCAGCCCGACAAAGGTCGCCTCAACCGTCAGGCCCTGCTCTTCGCGAAGGCGGATCGCCTCGTCAAAGGTGGCGGCCACTTCCGGCGACAGGAACGACCGGACCTTGTCCACCTCGCCCTTTTCATAGGCCATCAGAATCATCTCATAGGCCCCGCGCGCGCCAGACAGGAATTCTGAAACGTTGAAGCCCGGCTCGGCCAGTTTCATCGACCCGAGCGCCTTGGCCGCATCTGTGCCGTCGGCCACGTGATCGGTGATGTCGCGGTCAGGACCGCCTTCGATCACCTCGAAGTCCCGGCGCGGCTTGGCGGCGGGGCGGACGTCGTCCAGCGGGATTGGCGGCTTTTCAAATCCTTCCCGTGTTCCCAACACGGAACGCAGCTTCAGAATCAGGAAAACGGCGATCCCGGCCAGAACAAGCAGCTGGATCAGGGAAGAGCTCATTGGTACCTCGAATTTGCGATGCCATGCGGTGGCAGGGCCTGGGTTTCAACATGTCTTGGCGGCAGGGGTTGGTATCTGCCATGCTGCGCCCTTATGTAGGGTTCATGGCGGCCCCTGTCTACGGCACGCCCCCTGATTTGCCTTCAAGGACCGCTCCGATGCCCGTTTTCGCCCTTCTTCTGGCTTGGCCGCTGATCGAAATCGCGCTTTTCGTCACCATCGGTGGCGCGATCGGGCTTTGGCTGACGCTTCTGGTGGTCATCGGGACCGGCTTTCTCGGGGCTGCCTTGCTGCAAAGGCAAGGCCTGCGCAGCGCCGAACGCCTGCGCCGGCAGATGGATCAGATGCGCGATCCGCTGGGGGCCGCGGGCGATGGGGCGCTGCTGGCGCTTGCAGCGATCCTGTTGATCCTGCCCGGCTTCCTGACCGATTTCCTTGGCGCACTGCTGCTGATCCCCCCATTTCGCCGCCTTCTTATCGCGCAGATGGCTCGGCGTTTCGGTGTCGTGTCGATGCGATCAGACCAGCCCGCCCGCCGCAGTGACGGCATCGTGATCGATGGTGAGTTCGTCGAGATCGACCCCGATCCCAACCGCCCGCCTTCCCAGCCTTCCGGCTGGACGAGGCATTGAGGCAGCGCCGCCTTCCTGCTAGGAACGCCGTCAACCCCGGGGCCAACCCCAGGACCGCCCCAAGGATTGACGAGGAGTGACAGGAATGGCCGACGAAACCACCGCCCCGAAACCCGAAGCCGCGACGGAGGCCGCCCAGCCGCAAGTGCGGATGCAGGTTCTGGCACAGTTCATCCGCGACATGTCGTTTGAAAACATGGTGGCCAAGAAAGGCATCTCGGGCGCCGATGTGCAGCCCGACATTCAGGTCGCCGTCAGCCTTGATGCGCGCAAGCGCCCGGCCGACCATCAATACGACATTATCTCGAAGTACCGCTGCACGTCGAAGAACAAGGCGAACGGCGAAACGCTGTTCCTGCTTGAAGTGGAATATGGCGCGATCTTCCATGTCGAAGGCGTGCCGGAAGAGCAGCTTCACCCCTTCCTGCTGATCGAATGCCCGCGTCTGGTGTTCCCCTTCGTCCGCCGCATCATTTCCGATGTGACGCGCGATGGCGGCTTCCCGCCGCTGAACATCGACACGGTCGATTTCGTGACGCTCTACCGTCAGGAACTCGCCCGCCGCGCTCAGGCCGCGCAAGCCGCACAGGCTCAGGCCACGCCGCTCAACTGATCCATTTCGGAACTGTCGTGGAAAGCGCGCCCCTCAGGCGCGCTTTTTCCATATCGCCCCATCACCCAGCTTGGCGACAAAGGCCTCATGGCGGGCGGCTTCATCCTCTGTAATCCGCGAGGACAGCGGGGTAGGGCGGGGCCGGGGGCGCCACACCTCATCCGCGCCGGAACGTTGCTGGCCAGAGGACTGCGTGTTGGATGCGGCAGAAAGCCCGAAATCCGGCTGCCGCCCGCCCACCAATTCCAGATAGACTTCGGCAAGAATTTCGCTGTCCAGCAACGCCCCGTGCTTTTCGCGCGCCGAGTTGTCCACCCCGAACCGGCGGCACAGCGCATCGAGCGAGGCAGGCGATCCCGGAAACCGCTTGCGCGCAATCATCAGCGTATCCACCGCGCGGTCATTGGGCAGCCCGGGCAGCCCGGCCCATTCCAGCTCGGCGTTTAGGAACTTCATGTCGAAGGCGGCATTGTGGATCACCAGTTTCGCATCGCCGATAAAATCAAGGAAAGCCTGACCCACCGCCTTGAACACCGGTTTGTCGCGCAGAAAATCATCGCCCAGACCATGCACCTCGAACGCCTCTTTCGGCATGGCGCGTTCGGGGTTGATATATTGGTGATAGGTCCGCCCCGTGGGCAGGTGATTGAACAGCTCGACCGCCCCGATTTCCACGATCCGGTGTCCTTCGGTCGGTTCAAAGCCGGTGGTTTCGGTATCCAGAACGATCTCACGCATGGCGGGTTTTCCGTATATGGGCAATCAGCGCGCGCACGGCGGCGCGGGCCGACTCTTCGCTCAGGGTTTCGATGATATGCGTGGCCCGCGCGCGCTTGTCGGCATCGGGCATCTGTCGGGCAAGGATCGTGGCAAACTGCGCCTCGGTCATGCCGGGTCGGGCCATAACGCGGGCGCGCTGCAGATCGGTTGGGGCCGTCATCAACAGGGTTGCGTCCATTTCGGCCTCGGATCCCTTTTCGAACAGCAGGGGGATATCCAGCACCACGATATCCGCATCCGTCTTTTCCAGAAACGCCGCCCGATCTGCGGCCACCAGCGGATGCACCAATGCTTCAATCCGCGTCAGCGCGCTGGCATCCGTGGCAATCCAGTCCTTCAGTACCGCTCGGTCTATCCCACCATCGCGTAACGCCGCAGGGTACAGCGCCGCCAAGGGGGCAACGGCCGCCCCGCCGGGCGCATAGAGCCGATGCACGGCAGCATCTGCATCCCAGACAGGAATTCCCTCTGCCCGAAACATCGCGGCCGTGGTTGATTTGCCCATCCCGATAGACCCGGTCAGGCCAAGGCGAAACGGCCTCATACCGCCATCACCGCGGCACGCGTCGCTTCATCCACCTCGGGGCGCTGGCCAAACCAGCGTTCAAATCCGGGCGCGGCTTGATGCAGCAACATGCCCAGACCATCCACAACCGTGGCACCACGCTCCTCTGCCTCGATTAGGAACTGGGTCTTTAAGGGCGTATAGACCAGATCCGTCACCAAAGCCTGCGGCGACAGCGACCCCAGCGGCAGCACCAGATCGGGCTTGCCCGTCATTCCCAGCGATGTGGTATTCACCACCGTTGCCGCGCCGTCGATCATGGCATCGGCCTGCACCCATTCCTGCACATGCACCTTGGCCCCGAAATCGGACCGCAGCGCATCCGCCCGGGCGCGGGTGCGGTTGGCGAGACGAATTTCCGGTACGCCCACTTCGATCAAGGCGGCGATGACCGCACGCGCGGCACCGCCCGCACCGAACACGGCCGCCGGGCCGCTGGACGGCACCCAATGCGGCGCGTTCTGACGCAAATTGGCGATGAACCCCGCGCCATCGGTGTTGTCTGCCTGAATCTTCCCGTCCTTGCGGAAGATCAGCGTATTGGCCGCTCCGATCAAGGCGGCACGGTCCGAGATCACATCGGCAATCTGCAGGATCGCCTCCTTGTGCGGGATCGTCACATTCGCGCCGACGAAGCCCATCTTTGGAAGCGTTCGCAGAACCGTCGCCAGATCAGCCTGCGCCACGTCCATCGGGATGTAGAACCCCTTGATTCCGTAGCGTTTCAGCCAATAGCCATGCAA